>NZ_JANMZA010000164.1:0-8830 GCF_031382685.1 Chamaesiphon sp. OTE_8_metabat_110
CGATAGTTTTCTAAGCTCTGATTCTTGGCTTGCTCGTCGATCTGATTTTGTTCGCTCATTGCGTTTCTTAAGAGTACGGTTAGAGAATATTGTTGTAAGCTGACTAGTTTTGTTTGCGCGAGCGATTCACACGAATGGAGGGAAAGAAAATCAAGCTGGCAAACACAAATAATTAACACGCTTTACCAATTTAAATAATCAAATATTTTTTAAGCTCTGTCTTTAGGTAGAGATCGAGGCGATCGGGCAATCTGGAATCCCCTGCTGCATTTTTTAGTGCTACATTAGGTAATCTTTTAGCAACAGGTCGCCATCGTTAGCCATCTAAATTTAGGAAATTTAGAGAGCATTTGGGATGCGATAATACTCAAACTATTCGCCAGTTCGAGCAACTAATTAAGGGAGGTACCATTGATACCTCCCTGCCACATTTTTCGATGCAGGCAATTTTTAATTTCTACCCAGTGCTGTAGTAACAACAATCGCTCGCTCGGCGCGGGACTCGATTGCTAAGGTTTAGGTGAAGGGCTGACCGATGGACTGCTAGTACCCGCTCCCGGGGTGGTAGTCGGACTAGTTGTGGGACTCGTACCCTTACCCGTACCCGTACCCGTGCCTGTACCCGTTCCAGGGGTGGTAGTCGGACTAGTTGTGGGACTCGTACCCGTACCCGTGCCGCTGGTACCATCTGTACCCGTCGTACCACTGCCACCCGAGCCTGTACCCGAGCCACCCGTGCCAGAGCCAGATGGAGAGCAAGAACTTGCTAACAGGGCTATCCCTACTACTGTTGCAAACATTAAACCGATTTTATTCATAACTCCTCGCTAAGTTGTTAGGTAAATATCTTGTCGAAAAATGACTCGTTACAGTGCAAGCTGATAGTTATGGCTGGGCGATTGCCAGATTTAGTTATTAGATACTTCAAACAACTAAATTATTCACGGCTCCCTGGTTACGCTCGCCCAGAATTTTAGGGATAAACTAATTAATTCAATTGCAAAATAATGCTTTGAAACTTTTAGTTACATCCATATTTAATTACGTTAGATACCGATAAATTTCTGCACATCCGTCGATCGGTAGAGATCTCCTCGAACAGCAGTAAGGAATAGACGATCGTGCAGGTTTTAGCGCGGCAGCACTTAAGCTACGATCGCTTACTCATCTGCCAGAGTTAAAATTGATATAATTTGATATAATTTGCGTGTATCTAGACAAACCGTAACAGTGGTATACAAATTAATACCTACTTACGTCGAGAGCTAGATAAATTCGCCTAGGTTGCCGCTGACGACTGAAGACAAGCACCCTTGCCAATGTGACTAGAAATATCCCGATCGAGAGATAGCTGGAGCTAACTGCCATTGTTAATATTTTATGGAGATAGTCCAGATGAAGTCAACTCATCCAATTGACCTTTTAACAATATTATTAGCAAGATTACTTGCATCTTTGCGATTGATGAATGTCCGCCACCAAGGTAATTATGGTCAGCAAGTAAAGATCGTTCGGGTCGGATCGATCGCCCTGTTAGCGCTATTGCTCACTAGTTGTAATTCGCTGCCCAAAGATGGGGCTGACGCTCAGACTAGACCTGCTGGCGGACGAGCGCAGGCGACGGCTGTAGACGTGGAGATCGCGGCGACAGCCCCGCTAGAGTCGATTCGGGAATACACGGGGACGACTCAACCCGTGCGGGAGGTGGCGATCCGCGCTCAGGCAGAAGGTCAATTACGAGTGTTGAATGTGGATGTAGGCGATCGCGTCAAGCAAGGGCAAGTATTGGCGCAGATCGATGACTCCCTTCTGGACGCCCAAACCGCCGAAGCCCAGGCAGAACTCGCCTCGCGACGCAGCGAAATCAGTCAACTTCAGTCCCAAGTTAGCGACGCTCAGACCCAAGTCGCCCAAAATCGCCTGACACTCCAGCAAGCTCAGTCCGATGCCGCTCGTTATGAAAGTCTGGCAAAATCTGGGGCGATTTCCCAGCAGCAAGCCGAGCAATTTCGCACCCAAGCTCAGACAGCCGCCCAAGTCTTGCGATCGTCACAAGCCAAAGTCCGGGCACAGCAACAAGCGATCGGCGTTGCTAAGAATCGCATTACCGCCCAGCAAGCAGTCGTCGCCCAACAGCAGCGACGCAAATCCTATACCGTCGTCACCGCGCCGATCTCTGGCGTCGTCTCTACCCGATCGACCGATCGCGGCAATATCCTCCAAGTCGGTAACGAACTGCTGCGGCTGGGCGATTTTAGTCGCGTCAAAGTCACCGTTCAAGTGTCCGAACTCGACTTAGCATCTGTCCGGCTCGGAAGTAACGCCACCGTCAAGCTAGATGCCCTCGCAAACCAACAGTTTAGCGGTAAAGTCACCCGGATTTCCCCGGCTGCCAATCCGACATCGCGGCTCATTCCCGTCGAAATTACCATCCCCAATCCCAATGGTCGCGTCGGGAGCGGCTTACTCGCGCGATCGACCTTCGCCCAAGCCACCGCAGAGCGAGTCGTCATCCCCCTCTCCGCACTCCAATCAGATCGCGCCCCAGCCAAGCCCACATCACCCACACCCGATCGCGCCAGGACAGCACCAGCCGCCCCTGCAAGTGCCGCTCCACGCACCACCGGGACGCTATTTGTCATCGCCCGTCAAGGCGAAGGATCGGTAGTCAATGCCCGCAAGGTCACTCTGGGTCAACAAATCGACGGCAAAGTCCAAATCCTCTCCGGTCTCAATCCTGGGGAACGCTTCGTCTCTAGGGCTGGTAAGCCCCTGAAAGATGGTGAAGCGGTGCGATTGAGCATTTTGTCGGCTAAGTGAAGCTGCTTGTGCTTTCGTAGTCCCGTTACCCTACCCCAGCCCTCCCCTTATAAAGGGGAGGGGGCAAGAGTCCCATCTGTGGGGCAAGAGCAAGAGTCCCCTCTGTGGGGAGAGAGTAAAAGCCCCCTGTAGTGGCGAAGCCAAAAGCCCCCCCTGCTTGGTGCGCTATCCCGTCGGGAAACCCGACGAGCGCGCATCCGCTTTATAAGGGGGGTTGGGGGGGTAAACTCAGCGAAAACGAAGTCTAGCAGACTCGCGTAGAAAGGGGGGAAGCGACGGCATTATCATCCTACTCAACTAAATCGATCGTGCAAAACTCACCCTCATCTGGCTTCAGCCTTAGTACCCTCTCGATCCGGCAGTATATCGGCACCCTGATGCTGACCCTGACGGTGATTATCGTCGGGATCTTCTTCATTACCCAATTGCCCGTCGATCTCCTTCCCTCGATTACTTATCCTCGGATCGGCGTTCGGCTCGAAGCACCGGGGATCTCGCCCGAAGTCGCGATCGATGAAATTACGCGCCCCCTCGAAGAAGCCCTGTCTACCACCGATGGCGTGGTGCAAATCTACTCCCAAACCCGCGAAGGACAAGTCAACCTCGACCTCTACTTCAACCCTGGGAGTAATATCGACCAAGCCCTCAACGACACTACCGCCGCCTTCAACCGCAACCGCAACCAGTTACCAGACTCGATCGAAGAACCCCGGTTATTTAAAATCGATCCTTCCCAGCTCCCTGTCTACGAACTGGCGCTGACGGCACCTTCACTTCAGGATGTAGACTTACGGATTTTTGCTGATGAAGAACTCTCCCGCGAGCTGAGTATCGTCGAGGGTGTCGCTTCAGCCGATGTCTCTGGCGGCGTGCAAGAAGAAGTCCGCGTCGATATCGACCTCAATCGCCTCCAATCGCTCGGAATTAGCCTACCTACTGTCCTAGAGCAACTCACCCAGCGCAATCAAGATGTCTCCGGCGGACGCATTCGCGGCGACAGTTCCGAACCTCTCACCCGTGCAGTCGGACGCTTTCAGAATGCGAGTGAAATTCGCGATCTGGCGTTTGCCATTGGGGGATCGGCGACAGCCAGTACCACGGCACAGACTAGCGCCACTGCTGCCGTGACAACCGCCCAGCCAGCCCCCATGCAGCAAGTCTATCTGCGGGATTTTGCCAAAGTCACCGATGGTACCGAAGAAGAGCGGGTACTCGTCAGTCTCAACCGTAACAAAGCAGTCAAAATCAGCGTCCAGAAACAGTCTGATGCTAATACTGTCGCTGTCGTAGAGGCAGTCAAACTGAAGATCGAGGAGTTGAGACGATCGGGTGTAATTTCAGCAGATATCAAGATTGTGCCGACGTTGGATGAGTCGGTGTTCATCCGCAACTCGCTAGCAGATGTGATTACTTCGGGGCTGTCTGGTGCCTTGCTGGCGGCGATTTCGGTATTTATCTTTT
Organism: Chamaesiphon sp. OTE_8_metabat_110; assembly: GCF_031382685.1. Lineage (NCBI taxonomy): Bacteria > Bacillati > Cyanobacteriota > Cyanophyceae > Gomontiellales > Chamaesiphonaceae > Chamaesiphon > Chamaesiphon sp. OTE_8_metabat_110. The sequence goes on from NZ_JANMZA010000164.1 coordinate 4,282, forward strand.
TGGGTTCCCTGCGGCAGACATTTATTATCACCCTGACGATTCCGCTCTGTACTCTAGCCGCCGCGATCGTGATGAAGCTATCCGGTTTCTCACTGAATATTTTTAGTTTGGGGGGATTGGCAATTAGTGTCGGTCAAGCGATCGATACTTCAGTTGTAATTCTCGAAAATGTCAGCAAACGGATCGACACACTCAAACTCGATCGCGCCCAGAGGAATAACGCTGGTGATTACGCCACTCAAGCGATCGCGGCTGTCGAAGAGAGTAGCCAGGAAGTAGAATCATCCCTAGTTGCCTCTACGGCTGCCAACCTAGTTTCGGTACTACCGTTCATCCTCGTGGGAGGTTTTATTTCCTTACTATTTAACGAGCTAATTCTGACGATCTGCTTCGCGGTTGCGGCTTCCCTAATTGTCGCCCTGACGGTCGTCCCCATGTTATCAGCGCGGCTATTCGCGATCGAGCGATCGAGCGGTCTCAATCGGCTGTGGATCCTCCGGGTATTCAATCAAAAACTTGAAGGCGGTACGCGATCGTATGGTAATATCCTCGCCAAAGTCATCCGCCGTCCGGCGATCGTCGTGCTGGCGGCATTTATCCTCTTAGGCGGTAGTGGTGTCCTAATGGCGGGACAAATTCCCCAGGAAATTCTCCCCCGCATCAGTACCGGACAGGCAAATGTCAACGTTCAATTTCCGCCAGGAACCTCGCTGGCTACCAATCGCCGCGTGATGGCAGCAGTTGATGATGTCCTGCTCAAACAGCCAGAGACGGAATATGTGTTTACCACCGCAGGCGGTTCGTTATTTGGTAACACGGTATCTGCCAACCCCTCCCGCAGTACGGGGAGTATCACCCTCAAATCGGGTAGCGACGTCCAAGAATTTACCGAGCGCACCACCAGAGAACTAAATCGGCTCAACTTAGCCGGAATTCGGGTGCGCGTGACCGCCGGATCGGTACGCGGTTTGATCCTCAATAATTCACCAGTTCGGGGGGCAGAAGTCGATGTCGTCCTCCAAGGGCAAGACGCTGAAGTCCTCAGACAAGCCGGAAGGCAAGTATTGGCAGCACTGGACGAGCGGGTAAAATTATCGGCTTTCCGTCCCGATGCCGACGATCGCCAGCCAGAAGTCCAAATTCGCCCTAATTGGGAGCGGGCGAGCGATCTGGGTCTGACGACTCAAGCGATCGGCAGCACCATCCAAACCGCCCTCGAAGGTTCGGTGCCCACCCAATTACAACGAAACGAGCGGCTGGTAGATGTCCGCGTGCAACTCAACCGCGATCTCCTCAAACAGCCGTCTCAGCTAGCACAACTTCCCCTCTTTGTCAACAATAATTCCCTCGTCCGGTTGAGCGATGTGGCGACGATTACGGAGGGACAAGCCCCAGGGGAGATTCAACGGATCGACCAGCGCCCGGTATTTATCATCGCGGGCAACCTCAATAAAGGCGCAAGTCTGGGTGCCGCCATCACCGAAGTCCAGCAAATTATCTCGACGCTGGATCTACCCGACGGGGTGACGGTATTACCCAGCTATGCAGGACAAACCAACCAAGAACTCCAATCTGCATTAGTCTCCCTGGGCAGTCTAGCCGCCTTTTTGGTATTTGTCGTCATGGCAGTCCAATACAACTCGATTATCGATCCGCTGGTAATTATTTTGGCTGTCCCGTTAGCCCTCGTCGGCGGACTATTGGGTCTATATATCACCCAAACCGCGATCGGAATTACGGTCGTCGTCGGTGCCGTCCTCCTCGTCGGGATCGTCGTCAACAACGCCATTATCATGGTCGAAACCGCCAACCAAATCCGCACCGAAGCCGGAGTAGATCGACCCACCGCCATCCTCACCGCCGCCCCCCAACGCCTCCGCCCGATTCTGATGACTACCGTCACCACCGTCTTGGGACTATTCCCCCTCGCACTCGGCATCGGCGAAGGCTCAGAATTTCTCCAACCGCTAGGCATTGTCGTCTTTGCAGGTTTAACCCTCGCCACCCTGCTAACACTCTTTATCATCCCGTGCTTTTACGTGCTACTCCACGACATCTTCAAGCGCGATCTCAGGATCGGCAAATTAGTCGATCGTACCCACAAGTCTAAAGCCTAGATCTTAGATGCTAGTATTCTGCGGCGTAAATCTAGTTACTATTTCGGGGCGACTGGGGGACGGGGAGACTAGGCGAAAGAACTGGTAGCCTCATTTCCGCCGCCCAGTACCAGAACTCCGAACCCTAAAGCCTAATACCTAAAGCCTAAACCTAAAGCGGCACGATTTATGTCAAGATTGGGAGAGAAAATCTGTTGAATTGGGTCAACGATCGCCACCCATCAACAGCAGCAAACTACCTATTTTTAGATCTAGCTAATGCCAAATCAAACTGAGTTATGGTTTCAACCGTTAATCTGGATGGATTTTCGATTGGCGGTAATATTTACAGTGCTAATGCCACTGATTCTACTACTGTGGGCATTCGCTCAAAAAACGGTAGTAATTCAGCATTTATTGACAATTTACTGGCGAGTATCGAGTTTACTCGCGATCGTCGTCTATTTACAAATCGGATCTTCAGCCATCAGTTTTGTGGCTTCTTTTATCGGTCAATGCTTAGTCGCGATCTCCCTGTGGTTTTGGGCAGATATCAATGACGAAATCAGCGATCTACCACCTAGTCCACTCAAACTCGGATTTCTCGGCTGGCGCTGGGCAACAACGATCTACTGCGCCCTCAGCGCGATCGCCCTCATCCCGTTTTTATCGTGTAGCTTTGTTGGTACCTCTAGCGACTACTGTCAAGCCTGGTTCCAACCAGCTTGGCTGTATTACCAATTTTTTCATGCCAATTCTAAGCCAGCCTTCCTCAGCTTTCTCGGCTTCGTGGGACTAGTCATCTATGCTCTCTCATTCGGCTACTTTGCGATCGTCCGCCTTGGCAAACAAGGTCGCTCGGCAATGGTGGGGGATGAGTAAGGGGTAAGAGGTAAGGGGTAATGGGTAATGGGTAAGAGGTAATAATTTGTGGACGCTTGCGTCTTTCTATTCACTATTCACTATTCCCTGACTTTTGCAAAAGTCTATTTCCTGCTTCCTTACAACTCGATCGGGGCGTGTATGCTGAGATAATTTTCTAGTAGTAGCTGTAAATAGCGACGCACGATCGCACTTAGCCCACATCTGGCAATTGCTAGACGTGGGTTTTGATGTTTTAGATCGCCAAAAATGCGACAGTCTCGATAAAAATCCAGCCAACTTTGAGCCAGCGTGAGAGTTAGTTTCGCCCAATTTGGGGATTGTTGCCAGATCGATTGCTGCACATTTGCCGTAAAGTTGCAACGATCGCGATCGTGCTGCATCCCATCTCGCTCGTAGATGCTGTCTAAAATCCTCATCAGCACCTGAATTAGGCGCTGCTCCATCGGATGCTCGAATAGACGACTTGTGGCAGCTTCAAGCGGATTCTCGCCGCAAATCCAATCGCTGGAGATCGATTGCTGGTGCGAGAATATTGGCTCGACAAGTTGCCAATCATCGGTTAGCGAGATTAGTTGCTCGCTTGCTGCCAATTTTAGGATCGAGCAGCACCGCGCATGAGCGTAGACAGCCATGCTAGTCGCAGTATCATCGAGCTGAGAATTCAGATCCAGATTGAGTGGCAGATCGTGGATGTAACTTAGCCACTTCCCGATCGATTCAGCCGTAACTCGAAAATAAATATACCCCGCCTCGTTATACCAGCCATCTAATAGCAGCTCGGAACTTGTCTGAATTGTCACAGAAGCAATGCTCCCAGTCCCCCCATCCCCCATCTCAACAAAATTCTGACAGATTTCTTGAAAATTAAATGCAGATTTTGCGGCTAATCGGTGTGCGATCGTGCTGACATACTGGTATTGTGATGTTGTCACCAGCCTAATCGAAGATTTATACTGCCAATGCCAAGACCTGTCTAGAGCTGAGTCAGTAGCCAAATCGTCATAATTGTGTGGTGATGTTACGCAAACTTGCTGAGCCAGTAACTGCAAATAGTTGGCGATCGCGCCTGCAATTGTAGGTGCCAATGGTACTAAGATCGGGTCTGAGCAAGGAAAAATCTGCATATTCATACCCCGATTACCAAGTTTCGTAGTACATTCCAGACTAAAATCCAACGATTTACTACATCAAAATACATGTAGAATCATTGAAAATCATGTGCCGTTCTGCTGGTTTGTTATGCAATCATCATCATCTACCCCGCCTAGAAACAATACTCGTTCGTTTTCAACTTGGCACCGACTCCTAGATTGGGCACAAGAACATTACCGCTACCGAACGTTTGCTAAAGATGCCCAGATTCCCACTCGCTCGGGATTACTATACCTAGTTCAGCGCGGCACGATCCGCCTGAATGGAACTGCGGAATCCGAACCGCCAGCATATCCACACCAAAATAGTACCCCGATCGAGTTCCAACTTCACAGCGGCGATGAAACTTTCCTGGGTTTTGTCGGTGCAGGGCAACCATTTGAAATCGTCGATCGATCTCCCTTCACGCTCCAAGC
>NZ_JANMZA010000180.1:0-2436 GCF_031382685.1 Chamaesiphon sp. OTE_8_metabat_110
GTTTTGCCAACATGGTACATGGCGAATTGCCCGAATTTCCGCCCTTAGAAACGCTTACGAGTATGGGGGTTTGTTGTGCGGGGATGAGCGTGCTTAAATATGCCGCATCTCAGGTGAGATTGGGTGAGAAACGCAACGCGATCTCGGTGGCTTCCGAACAGCCTTCCCGCTTATTTACCCACACTCATTTTGAAGCTGAAACTGCTATCCAAGCAGGGCAAAATCTGAGTTTTGATACTGAGTTTCTGCGGTGGATGCTATCTGATGGAGCAGGTGCAATGTTGCTCCAAAATCAGCCGAGCCGATCGGGAATCAGCCTCAAAATTGAATGGATCGAACTCGTTTCTCATGCCAATGCTTATCCAGTTTGTATGTATGCTGGGGCTGAAAATGAAACGGCACAAAAAAGCTGGATGGACTATCCCTCTTATGTCGAAGCCGCGCAAGCAGGGGCACTTAATTTACGGCAAAATATTCGTCTCCTCGATAACGTTGTTAAATTAGGCGTAGAAGGATGGCTAAAATTAATTGCAGCCGGACGAGTGAATCCCGATGAAATTGATTGGCTGCTGTGCCATTATTCTTCGCACTTCTTTAAGGGGCAAATTGTTGAATTGTTAGATAAAGCTGGCTGCCTCATCCCCGAATCAAAATGGTTTACTAACCTTTACACTCGTGGCAATACGGGGTGCGCTTCAATTTATCTAATGCTAGAAGAATTATTCCATTCCCAGAACTTACAGCCCGGTCAAAAAATCTTTTGCTTTGTGCCTGAAAGTGGGAGATTTACTACTGCGTATATGTTGTTAACCGTTGTTAAAGATGGAGAAATTATGTCACCCTTAGCACAGCCATCGGATCGATCGGCGATCGTTATCCAACCTGTAGAATTTTATAACCCACCACCCACAACCCAGCTCCAAACTCCTGCTGCTTACTTAATGCACAATCTAGCATTAGTTTGGCTAGAATTCGAGCGCAAACTGCAATCGATCCCCATTATCCGCAAATTAAATCGCGGGGAATTTACCATTGAAGATTATCAGGCATTCCTCACAAATTTGCGTCCTCAAGTAGTCGAAGGTGCCCGCTGGATTGCTAGAGCCGCTTCCAACATGACAGATTTTCGCCTGCGATCGACTTTTATCGGACACGCCCAAGCAGAACACCGCGATTTTCAAATGTTAGAGCAAAATTATATCTCTGTCGGTGGCGTTCTCGAAGATATTGTTTCAGCAGAAAAGAACATTGGCAGTGAGGCACTGTCCGCATTTATTTTTCACCAAGCTTCACAAGAAAACCCAGTAAGTTTAGTCGGCAGTATGTTTATTATTGAAGGATTGGGTAATAAGTTGGCGGGAAAATGGGCAGCGCAAATTAAAGCAACTCTCAAATTGACAGCCGAACAAGTTTCCTTCTTGGGCTACCATGCAGCCAATGATGATGACCATATCGATAAATTGAATGCTATTTTGACCGCTGACTGGATGACAATGGAAATTGCCAACCGAATTGTCAAAACTGCTAAAGTTACCGCTCGGTTATATTTACTGCAATTGGAAGAGATTTCGATGTGTATTAATACTTAAATACTAAGAATTTAACCGCAGAGGCGCAGAGAGCGCAGAGAAAGAAAGAAGATATTTTGTAGGGTGGGCAGTGCCCACCATCTAGATTTCAGGCAGAATCTATTTTATAAATAATTGCACCTACCTACTTAGTAAATAGAGCGCTCGGCTCATTCGGTCAATCGTTACGACAAATACAGACTCGAATATGAATTATTTATCATCTCCATATACCCCTCAGCCGCACGATCGCACAGATCCAAATACTTGGGATGCTTTATATCTAGACGAGGCAATCCCAGTCGATCCGGTGGCTAAAGCACACATGATTCGCGATTTGAAAAACTGGACTCGAAGCTATTTACTATTGCCGATTAAGATCTTTGCCAACGTGATGCTCGCAATAATTTTAATCGTCAAACGATTGCTGCCGTTTCAATTTAGTAATTATCAAATCATGCACAGTTCTGCTGTCTGGTTTCTCAACAATTTTGCGAGTCCAGAAGCCTGTTATTTAATCGTGCGTCACATTGGCTTAGGTTCTAATATTGTCAACTTTTTAATCGATAATTCACCGAATCCCGCGATTCCCAAATCGACTCTCTATCCCCGCAAAGTGGCAGATTTGGCTAACAATGCTTTTCTCGAACACGATTTGATTTTATATAACTTTGTGCTGGATTATCACCAGGCTCAGCGAGAAAATCCCAATTGGTTAGAGGAAGTACGTGCGCGGGGGCTAATTTATGACAGCATTCAACCCGTACCCATTGAGGTAGATTTTAGTCGGCGGCATTGGTGGCAGATGCTGGATCTGGAGTCAGCGATCGAACTATTCAAGGTGTTTTACTCTCTCTGGCTGACCTGT
>NZ_JANMZA010000197.1:0-29412 GCF_031382685.1 Chamaesiphon sp. OTE_8_metabat_110
GGGTGGTGATTGTGCTACTGATAGGTTTTTCCTCCAAATTCCAAGCGATTCTCCTTCCCTTCGGGACGCTCCGCGAACAGAGAGGCTCCGCCAACGCGGTCGAGATTACTTATTTTTGCTTAAATTCTACAGGTAATTCGGCAATAAATACGATCGATCTTCAGCAATTGGGCAGCTATTTTATAGCTGCTGGTAAAATTTGTTACTAAGTTTTTAGCTGACAAACTCGATCGAACATGCCGTCTAATCCGCTGCAATATGTTCCTAGCTAACGCTTTCTGAATTTAAGAGCGATTAAAAAAATTCAGCCTTACTGAATGTATAGTTAGTAACGATCGGCTCGTTTTCTCAAAGCCATAATAGCCGATCGCGACCCAATTCCAAAACAATGGGCTGGGCAATTGCCCAGCCCATTGCTGTTAACCGCAGATCGATCGACCCAGATCTTCAGCGCGATCGTTATTCTTGGGGTGTTGACTTGACGGGATCGGACTTGTGATGAAACCTAATCCCCAGAAAAATGTCATAGACAAAATGGAGAAAATCCTTGCCCTGTAATAATCCCAATGACTGATGGCATCCTTTTGATTCGAGTAATGGCTTGGTCGCTCGGTAGGCAGCTTGATACTTATACCAAGGGATCGACGGCCACAAATGATGAATTAGGTGATAGTTTTGCCCAAAAATGAGGATATTTAGGATCGCACCGGGATAGACTCGGGCATTTTTCCAGCGGTTGCGATCTGTGAATGGACGGTGGGGTAGATAGTCAAAGAATAGTCCTAGTGCTAACCCAACCACTAAAGCAGGCGAGAACCAAAAATTAAAAACAAATCCCGTGTATCCATGTTGACAGGCAACATATATTACTAACCCCACTAATAATCTACTAAAGAACCATTCCCATAGCTCGTATTTTCGCCACAACTTGCGCTGAAAAAAGTAGATTTCATGATAAAAAAATCTAGCTGCAATCAGCCAGAGTGGCCCACCTGTCGATACGAAATGATCGGGATCGTTGTCGGGATCGTTAACGTTGGCGTGGTGTTGAATGTGGACGCGAGTAAATACGGGAAATGCAAATCCCAACATCAACGCACTCACATGCCCCATCACTGCATTGGCGACCCGATTGGGATGCGCTGCATTATGAGAAGCATCGTGAATAACCGTCCCTGCCATATGTAGAGCCAAGACATTGAAGCCGAAGCAACACCAACCTGGGAACTGCCATTGCCAATAGCCGATCGTGGAGATCGTTACTAGTGCAATTGCGCCAAAGAACATGAAGACGTTGGGATTCAAGTCATCAGGCGGTCCCAAAAATTCCCTAGGGACTCTGAGGGGCTGCTGCGCCTCGGACATTAGATTTTCGCTCCTTTAAAAACTGGGATTTAGCCTTGCTTTCGTAGTATACGCTAATCCCAGCAGATGATAAAGATTTGTGAAATTTTTTAATCTAATGTGAAGGTCAGAATCTCGATAAATGTGCTGTCAAACAGTCGATCGCCTCGATACTACCAGTGGAGTTCGATCGAGAGAAAACACACCCAAAACCGCTCCCTGTGGCGAAATGTCGATTACACTTCCACAAAAGTAATAACCCTACCTAATCGATCGCGCTCGAACGCTGAGGATTTGTTATCTTTAGTCGATCGATAAGTTTTTGGCATTTTGACGAGCGTTGTATTTTGTAACATACTGCTCTATCGCTAACACCTAGAATGGGCAACCCGAGGCTCGAACTCGGCGCAACAGAATCGAGAGTCCGATCCACTTTGACTCTATATCTAAACTCCAGCCTGTTAGAAAAAATGTTACCCCAATCGCTCGATATATCCTATCTAAGTAGGTAGATGCAATTATTTATAAGATAGATTATGTCTGAAACATAGCTGGTGGGCAGTGCCCACCCTACACGATATCTTATATTTAATTACGCCCAGCTACTTATATTCTAGTTGTGATAATGCCATAATATTTAGTACTACCGATATTTGTTTGAACTGCTTGCAACAGTCTACCGATTCTCCTAACGGAGACACTATCGATCGATCTAGCCCTCGCCTTCACGGGTGGGGGTATTTTGATTAAAGCCCCAGTTTCTCGCACTCAACTATCGAAATATATAGTTTCATCGGATCGTCGGGAAATTCAATGAAACCGTAATCTTTGTAGAAACTTACCGCGCCTTGACCGATCGCATCGACCACCATCGCCACTGCCGCTAGTTGAGTTGACAATTCAAGACATCGCTTCATCGCATCGAGTAATAAGAATCCACCGTACCCTTTGCCCTGATACCGTGAGTCTACAGCCAATCGTCCGAGTAGAATCGCTGGTAATAGCGGGTATCTGGGTAGCTTCTTGGCTGTTGATTCATCAAGTTCGATTGAAGCGATAGAGTAAGAAGATAGGCAATAGTATCCCAATACTTGGCGTTCTGGTAAGTCAGTCAGTACATAAGGTGTAGATACCCGCTTCTTTAATTCCTGAGATGCCCTAGTCTTGATATAGTCATCCAAACTATCTACACCACAGTGGAATGTCGTTCTATCGTGCTTCTTGCTATCTAGTAATTCGATACTAAGCATTACCGAATTCTCGTTTGTACCGAGCCGCAGCGTCTTTTAGTTTCTGGTTTGGCTCTTTGGGGTTAAGAATAGCATCAGCAAACGCTCTGCTACCCTCCGCACTGAGTTTTAGGACGTTGTGATTTGCGATCGTTAATTGTGCCGCCGCCTGTGCGCTCTTAGATAAGTACTCAGCTAAACTACAGCTCTCAATGTCCGCCGCCTGTTGAATCATTGCTTTTGTCTCTGGTGTGATTCTTGCTTCTATTCGAGTTAGTGTATCGTCCATAATTTTTTGATGCCTGTTTATATTATTAATTTTATTCGGCATAATGCCGGAGCGTCAATAAATAACAACAAGGTCACTTTATGAACGATCGACCTGCGACTTCGACACTCTAATCACCCGATCCCAAGTTTTTGACAACTTGAAGCCCTTGTTCTTTCATTGGTTTTTCGTGTATTCACGTAGTTAGATTGAGTATCAGGACACTTTTAGAAATTTTTTAGTCGTTCCCGTCTGGACTGGTTTCTCTCTCTATATCACAACAACTCGATCGGGTGCCTGTTAAATTTGGGATACAAACCAATCGAGGAAACAAAAAATGAAAGTTAACAAAAATCGCCAACCAGTTCGATCGCTCGAAGACAGAACAGGACTTGCCGCAGATGAAAAGCACCCAGCAGTCAAAGTTAGAGAGGGGATGAGACAGCGCGTTGCAGCCTACAGCCTTACATTTGGATTTTTGGGTATCTGAGTTTGGTGTGCTATGCCCAAAGATCGTGAACTATCTGAAGCTTACCAGCCCACTCAAGAGCAGATCGTCTAAGCCAGATGTCCCAAATACTATGGTGCTGTAACCGACGAGTGCAGGTATCGTCACGTCAGATAGTTGATAGCAGGTTATCGGAATCGGTTATATGTAGAGTTACCGCTAATTGGCGGCGCGATTGGATACCGATAGATATTTCCTAACACCGCGATAACTTAAAACTATCTGTAAGCGTTGGTGGTTGACTTTAATTACAGGCTGCCCCGCTGGGATTTTGGGATTCTTAGGCTTTGAGGTATAAAAAGATACTCAATATTTTCAAATATAATCCAAACGTAACCCAGTAGACACGAATAAATAAGCGATCGAACCCAGATCGGGTAAAGCCAAAATATGAGTAGAAACTCGAAAACCCCGCGCGGGGCGAGGTTTGAGGAGATGGGCAACCCGAGGCTCGAACTCGGAACCAACGGATTAAGAGTCCGATGCTCTACCATTGAGCTAGTGGCCCTGAATACTCAATTATTCTAACACCAAACCAATTACTAATAATTAATAGAGCAGTGGAAGTCGGTCAACCTCATTTATGATGGAGACTGGAGCTAAGTTCGGACAAACCAGGATCGCAACTTTTGCTGTCTGCTCAAGATTGCCCTACCAACAAAGAACCGTTACTTGTGCTGTTGGATCGGCATCGGCGATCGGTTACAGCAGGACTTGTGGTGGCTAGCAGTCACAGTGGGTCATCGATTTGATTATCGATGCCAAAGATTATTTTCAGTGCTTTGGCTGCGATCCGCAGGTGTGAACTGTACCCGCTCGATCCCGATCGTCCCCGCTAATGGATCTAGATCCAGTCAAAGCTGTAGCTAGCGGTGCGGGCGATCGAGTCTAACTTGCTACATTGTTGCTCGGGCACAGCCCCTATTCCCCGCCAGAGTCCGCCACATCTGACCTATTATATGAACCACGCTGCGATCGCTTCATCGTCTTTTACTGTCACGACACCGCTATACTACGTCAACGATATCCCGCATATCGGTCATGCCTACACCACGATGGCTGCCGATACGATCGCCAGATGGCAAAGACTCAATCGTCGTGATGTGCTGTTAATTACTGGCACAGACGAGCACGGGCAAAAGATCGAGCGGACGGCGATTGCCGCCGGGGTAAATCCTCAAGTCCACTGCGATCGTATCGTTGCTAAGTTTGACTCGTTGTGGAGCAAGCTAGATGTCAAATACGACCGATTTGTCCGCACGACATCTGCCAATCATCACGCGATCGTCAATGAATTTTTTGGGCGGGTGTGGGATCGGGGCGATATTTACAAGGGTACGCAACAGGGTTGGTATTGTGTTTCTTGCGAAGAGTTTAAGGAAGAACGCGATCTCCTCGCCGACAAGCACTGTCCCTTACATCCCAGCAAGCAAGTAGAGTGGCGTGACGAAAGTAACTATTTTTTTAGATTATCTAAATACCAACAGCAATTAGAAGCTTTGTATGCAGCGCGTCCCGATTTCATCCTCCCCCCGAGTCGTCGCAATGAAGTTTTGAAATTTGTGGCGCAAGGGTTGCAAGATTTTTCGATTTCCCGCGTGAATGTGGATTGGGGTATCCCGCTACCTACCGATCCCGAGCAGACAATCTATGTCTGGTTCGATGCGTTACTCGGGTATATGACTGCCTTGCTCGATCCCGATGTCCAACCCACGCTAGACAATGCTCTGGGCAAGCGGTGGCCGATTAATTTACATTTAATCGGTAAGGATATTTTACGCTTTCATGCTGTCTATTGGCCAGCCATGTTAATGTCCGCAGAGCTACCACTGCCAGAGCGGGTATTCGCACACGGTTACTTTACCAAAGATGGGAAAAAAATCAGTAAAAGTGAAGGCAATGCGATCGATCCGATCGATTTAGTCGATCGCTATGGTGCCGAGCCGTTACGGTACTACTTTCTCAAGGAAATCGAGTTCGGTCAAGATGGTGACTTTAATGAGTCCCGCTTTATCGATATCGTCAATGCCGATCTTGCTAATAGTTTGGGGAATTTAGTCAATCGCACTATTAGTATGGCTAAAAAATATTGTCAGGGTCGAGTGCCTAGTAACGCTAGCGAGATTGCCGACGACAATCCCCTCCATGTATTAGGACAAACCCTGGGCGCACGGGTCGATGTTGCTTATCAAAATTTAGCCTTTAAGGATGCTTGCGAGGCAATTTTTAGCTTGGTATACGCGAGTAATAAATATGTAGACGATCTGGCTCCATGGACGCTATTTAAGCAAGATAAACAGACTGAATTAGCCCAAGTACTAACTGCTGTGCTAGAGTCCATCCGGCTGTCAGCTTATTTACTGTCGCCCATTATCCCCAAGATCGCTACCGATATCTATCGCCAACTCGGATTGGATGTAGACTTTGACTCGATTTGTGGTGCCGATAATTTACTCGATCCTGGCGACAAGCCAGCACTTCCTGCCGATTGGGAACAGCATCGCAAGTGGGGAATTTTAAAAGCTGACAGCAGCCTGGGCGAGCCGCAGCCAATTTTTGTCAAGTTAGAGTTAGGGTGACATGTGAGTAATTAATCTTTTTTAATCTGTTATGCTCGATATAGTAAATCGAGCGTAACCGATCGGCTCGAATCTATAAATCAACTTTTTTTTAAACTCTCAATTTTAAAACTTTTTTAAATTTAAAATCAGATTTATAATGATGAACAGTTTCAACCATGATGAAAATTCCATATTTTCAGCCCAGCAAGTTCTCGAAAATCGCGGCAGAGTCGCAATTTTTGTCGATGGGTCTAATCTATTTTATGCAGCACTACAACTAAATATTGAAATCGATTACACCAAGCTGCTGGCACGCCTGACTGGCGGTTCCCGGCTGCTTCGGTCTTTTTTCTATACTGGAGTCGATCGCACCAATGAAAAACAGCAGGGATTTTTGCTGTGGATGCGGCGGAATGGTTATCGAGTCATTGCCAAAGATTTGGTGCAACTACCAGACGGTTCTAAAAAAGCCAACCTCGATGTCGAAATCGCCGTCGATATGATGGCATTGGTGGGATCTTACGATACAGCAGTTTTGGTGAGTGGCGATGGCGATTTGGCGTATGCTGTCGATGCTGTGAGCTATCGGGGTGTCCGCGTCGAAGTAGTCAGCTTACGATCGATGACCAGCGATAGTCTGATCAATGTCTCCGATCGTTACATCGATCTGGAAAATGTCAAAGAAGAAATCCAGAAAACGCCCAGAAACAATAACAATATTCTCGGCGTCACTCCCGATTATCTAGACTTAGATCGGTTGTAGGAATGAGAAAAATTAGGTCGAGGATGACAGTAGATCGTTGGATCGGACTTGGTTTGACGATCGCGCTTGCAAGTATCAGTAGCTGTCGTCCAGCGCCTAAGCCACCACCTAGCCCTAAACCAAAACCGATCGCCGCTCGGCTCGAACTAGACAATCTCAGTTTCGAGCAAGTAGATAAACAAGGCAAACCCTTGTGGAAAGTGCGTGCCGAACGCGGTGTCTACACACCCGACGGCAAGCGTGCCAAAATTACTAACTTAAGTGGCGATCTCTATCAAGATGGCAAAGTTGTCCTGCGGATCGTCGCTAAGGCTGGCGAAGTCGAACAAGACGGCGAAAAAGTGCTGCTCAGTGGCGATGTCGTGGCTACTGAAACTCGCAATAACTTAGTAATGAGCGGTCAAACAGTCGAATGGCAACCCAAAGCCGATTTACTGACGATTCGCGATCGCGTCCAAGCCAATCAGCCCAAATTTCAAGTGAATGCGACTGAGGGGAGATACGTCAGCCGCAAGCAACAGTTGGATCTCAATGGTAAAATTACGGCAGTTGCTACCGAGCCACGCTTAGCGATGCAGACCGAACATCTGACCTGGCTGGTGAAAGACCAAAAAGTTATCGGCGACCGACTGGCGCAAATGCAGCGCTATCGCGGTAGTGCCATCACCGAGCGAGTCACTACCAATCGCTTCTCTACCGTACTCGATCGTAAAATTGTCAATCTACAAGGTCAGGTGCGATTGAATGCTGTCAATCCCCTCATCCAGGTCGATGGTGAATCATTTGGGTGGGATCTCGATCGCGAATTAGTTACCGCCGATCGACCCCTCACGATCTTATACCCTCAAGAAGCACTCGTATTTACCGCCAGTACTGGCGAATTGGCGCTCAAAGCCGCGACGGCGACACTTGCAGGCAATGCCATTGGCACGTCCAGCCGCAACCAAGCAAGACTTCGCAGCGATCGCTTAATCTGGCAAATCTCTTCCCAACAACTCACTGGAACTGGTAATGTAGTTTATCAACAAATTAATCCAGCGATTAAATTTACTGGTACTCGTGGCATTGGCAAGCTCCAAGATCGCTCGATCGTGGTGAGCAGTGATGGCAAGCAACGAGTTCAAACTGAATTTATCCCCAACTAACTATTCTCCCTAAAGCCTAGAGCCTAAAGCCTAACTTTCCCCACTCCCCAAGTCCCGTGTACCAGCCTGAATCTAGAGAACAACTAAAGCAGCGTCACCAGCAGTTACGACAGCAGCGACGCATTAGAGTCATTACCTCTGTATGGCGATTTACCTGTACGCTCGGGATTGTAGCTGGCTTGGGATGGGCAATCGGTCAGCCCGATTGGACGATTTCCAAACCCGAGCAGATCCGCATCGAAGGCAACCAATATCTCAGCGACGCAACGGTGCGATCGATGTTGGCAATTCCTTACCCAAAACTCATCATGGAATTAGCACCCGCACAGCTAGCTACGCAATTAGTCGAGCGCAGTGCCGTTGCCAATGTCAAGATCGATCGTGGCGTCCTACCGCCCCATCTGATCGTCCAGATTCAAGATTTTCCGCCAGTTGCGCGGATTATGCCGACTCAAACTACTCACGCTCAAATATTTATCGACGAACGCGGGCTACAATTGCCAATTTCTAGCTATCGTCCGGCGGTGTGGCGAAATCTGCCGACATTACAACTCAGACTGCCAGCCCAAGGCACCTGCTCTAAATGGCCGCAACTCTACCAAGCGATGCGGACTAGTCCGGTCGCGATCGGGATTGTGGACTGTCGCAATCCCCAAAATTTAATTTTGCAGACGGAACTAGGTACGGTTAGATTGGGAGCGATCGGCGATAAGTCGCGACTGGATCGACAAATGCAGCAGCTCGATCGACTCCGCAATTGGCAACAACACACTCTACCTGAAGTAGAACAGCTAGATCTCGATAATCCCGACTCTCCTGAGTTCCAGCTCAAGCGGTCTACTCCAGCTCCCAGTCAGGTTATCGAACCAACGCCATAGAGGTGCAGTCTTGATGTTTAATACATCAAGTTACATAAATAGTATACGCGTAGCGATATCTAGATTTGAAAATAAGTAATCTACAATCTCTATATTATAGCTGAACAATTATCTATCTCAAGATCGATGTTGTCGCAGTTTGGTCAATTTCACCCAAATTCTATACCCCAGATGTCTAAGTAAGCTCCAAAAATACCTATAATGCGGGTTACTATGCTTTAAATGGTTTACAAATAGCTAGCGCATGACTAACTCTATTCCACTTTCGTATCCAGGATTCAAAAGCCACTCAATCCGAGATGGTTACAACATACCAAGGGATGAACAAATGTCTGAAGGTATCACTTTTAGCAACGCCGCTCGGATCAAAGTAATTGGCGTGGGCGGCGGCGGCAGCAATGCGGTAAATCGGATGATTGCCAGCGATATCGAAGGCATCGAGTTTTGGACGATGAATACTGACGCGCAAGCTTTATCCCACTCCGATGCAACGCGGCGGATTCAACTAGGTCAAAAACTCACCCGAGGACTCGGTGCTGGGGGCAATCCCGCCATCGGTCAAAAAGCTGCTGAAGAATCTCGTGAAGAAATCGCGCACGCTCTCGAAGGAGCAGACCTCGTTTTTATTACGGCTGGAATGGGAGGTGGAACTGGCACGGGTGCAGCCCGCATCGTGGCAGAAGTTGCCAAGGAAATGGGTGCTCTGACTGTCGGTGTTGTCACGCGTCCCTTCACCTTTGAAGGACGTCGGCGCACCAACCAAGCAGAAGAAGGGATTAGTGGACTGCAAAGCCAAGTTGATACCTTAATTATCATTCCCAATGATAAACTGCTCCAAGCGATCAACGAGCAAACCCCCGTCCAAGAGGCATTTCGGATTGCAGATGACGTACTGCGATCGGGTGTACAAGGCATCTCGGATATTATCACTATCCCGGGGCTGATCAACGTTGACTTTGCCGATGTGCGCACGGTAATGGCTGACGCTGGTTCGGCACTGATGGGCATTGGTGAAGGCTCGGGCAAATCGCGCGCGCGGGAAGCCGCTATTCAGGCAATTACTTCGCCACTACTCGAATCTTCGATCGAAGGTGCGCGCGGGGTCGTCTTGAACATCACTGGGGGTGCGGATATGACCCTGATTGAAGTCAATACCGCTGCGGAAACGATTTACGAAGTTGTCGATCCCAATGCGAATATTATCTTTGGTGCGGTGATCGATCCGCAGATGCAGGGCGAAATGCGAATTACGGTGATTGCGACCGGATTTACAGGCGAGATTGCCGAACCCAGCAGCCGTCCTCGGGCAGCCAGCGTACCTGCCCGCGCGAATCCAGCGCCTCAATCCGAACCGCGCAAACAAACGAATGAGATCCCAAAACCTCAGCCGCCTCAAAATGCTGGTGCTGACTTACCTGCTTTCTTGCAAAATCGTCGCCCTAAATAAATCTGCTTTAGACGACGCTCTGACAAGTGGCAGTAACTATCGATCGGTTGCTGCTACTAGTTTGCGGTAGAGTTGATGTCGAACGTCAACAGCATCAACACCAGCGCCAAGCAGTTGGTAGCTATAAGTCTGGCTTTAAATCTCAGTCTCGATCCATTGTCGATAGTTGATGTTACACTCACATTCAACTACAATCGACAACTAAGTTGCTGCGGAAGTAATTACTGTACACAGCAATGTCTCCCCATACCAACAAAATGTATCAGCTTAGATCGACCCGAAAATTATGAACCAACAACAGCAGTATAACATCCCTTCAAACACAAGAACTATGTCTTTAAAACAATTAAATGTGAAAATTCCCGAACAAGAACTAAGAATTCTCGAAGCTTTTGCCGAGAAAACCGAACGCACCAAAACCGATATTATTAGGGAATTTATTAGATCTTTACAAGCTAAGATCTGATCGAGTACCCGATCGGTCGATCGGGCAGATCTAAATTACAGTCATAATTGGCTAACTAGAAAGTAATAAATAATAATTAATAATTAATTATTATTTATTATTTATTAATGGTGTTCCTGGATTGAGGTATGAAACCCTGGGTAGGGGTTTCATCGATTGCAGTTTGATAAATCATACCCAAATCCAGCAACGCCTTTATTAATTATTAATTATCGAACGACCGATTAGTGGTTAGCGGCTGCGACCGCAAAAATATTAGTATAATTAGGTTATGTTCGTCTCTATACTGTAACTAATTGTGTTACCTTCACAACCGAATCGGCGATCGCCGATTCGTCTCGCTATTTTTGGGATTTGTCGGTCTGGATTGTTAGCCGCACTAGCAATGAGTACACCTATTTTGCTCTCTAGCTGCAATGGGAAAACAGTACAAGATACCTTCGCCCCAGATCCCAAGCTCAAACAACCCACTGCTGCCGAGCCAACCACCAACGATCTTCCCGCCGATTTTCCGCAGTATCCACAGGCAAAATTGCTAAATACCGATCGCACTGACGATCGAGGGATTGTTACCACTTGGACGACTCCAGATCCGATCGAGTCTGTCTACAAATTTTATCAGCAAGAACTCACTGCTAAGCAATGGCAAATTGTCACTCAGCCCAGCGATACTGCTCCCCAACTAGTCGCCACTCAACCAGATCGATCGAACGTGACGATCGCACCCGAGCCTAGTACGGACAAGCAACAAACTGGAGTCACTACTTATACAATTAGCCTACTCGCCACAACTGCCAGCCCTACCCCAACGCCAGCACCTAGCAGTCCGGCACCCAGCAGTACGCCGACTCCCAGCCCAAAACCGCTCAGCAATAATCTTGCCCCAGCCAATACTGGCGAATATCTCGCAGATCTAACCAAGCTCGGTGTCTTCACTAGTGCCGAAACTAGCGCCACTGGCAAGACACCACCAAGCAGTCGCCCCGTCACTCGCCGCGAATACGCCCGGTGGCTGGTTGCCGCCCACAACCGGATTAATGGCACTAAGCCCACCCAACAGCTCAAGTTAGCCACGAGCGATGCCAAGCCAGCCTTTCAGGACGTCCCCACTACCAATCCCGACTTTCCCAGCATTCAAGGCTTAGCCGAAGCAGGACTGATTCCCAGTCCCCTCAGCGGTGACGCTACTAGCGTGCTATTTCGCCCTGAAGCCCCTGTGACTAGAGAGCAGATGATTTTGTGGAAAGTGCCCTTAGATACCCGTCAACCGCTCCCAGCAGCCTCTCTAGATGCCGTCAAGCAAACATGGGGCTTTCAAGATGCGGGTAAAATCGATCCCAAAGCCATGCGGGCAGTATTAGCCGACTTTCAAAATGGCGACCAGGCGAACATCAAAAGAGTATTTGGCTACACGACTTTATTTCAACCAAAGAAAACAGTGACATTAGGCGAGGTGGCGATCGCAATATGGTATTTTGGTGCCAATAGTGAAGGTATATCCGCACGGGAGGCGACCTTAAATTAATTAATAATTAATAATTATTAATTATTTAGATCTATCGGTTTGTGAACTTGATAATGTAAGAATATTTCTTGGTCGATGCGCTCGACACTCAACAATGTTAACTTTGGGGCAGATTCGGGCGTGAATCCAGCTCCCGCCACTGGAGTCGGTGCATCATCGCCGCCATAGATAACCGGGCAGACTGTCAACCACAACTCATCGATAAAATTTGCTGCAAACAGACTCGCCGCTAATGCTGACCCGCCCAAAAAACAGATATTTTTAATCCCTAATTTAACCAGTTCATTTTTGGCTGCCTGCCAATCGAGATCCCGACCGTCAGGAGTTTCGCATTCAAGAATGCGATCGAAACTAGATCGATCGTGCCAATTTCTAGCACCAATTTTAGTTGTTAATAACCAGCGATCGATCGGTTGACTAAAAAATGGTAACTGTGCATCAATTTTACCGCTCCGAGAACAGATAATCTGAGGCGGTTGAGCTGGTTGACCGCGATCGATTCTCGCTTGAATTAATTCTGGTTTTTGTACCAAAACTATACTCCCCCCGTCGCTTAGAGTGCCGCTACCAACGAGGATCGCATCAGCAGCAGCGATTTGTGCTTCTAAGTGAGCGTAATCTCGATCGGAGCTAAATGTCGGGGGTGATTTTGCCGCATCCGAAATCTTTCCATCAGCGGTCATTGCTAAAACAAGAGTTGTTTTTATCACGATCTATTCAGGAAAGATTATCGAAATTTAATCGTCGTTACCAATCTGAGATCCGATCTCCCAATTTACAAAATGTGTAATTCCCTAAAGCCTAAATTCAGCAATGCTACTTAATCAATACAGCCGCTTTAATACATAATCAGTCAGATCTAATAAAGCTTGAAGTGAAGTTGAAGGGGGTAAATCGGCTATTTGTGCTAGAGCTAACTGGGCGTGGTGCTTGGCTAATTCCCGAGATTTGGCAATTCCCGTACTGTTGCGGACTAAACTCAACGCCGCCGCTAGATCCGCTGGATCTTCAAATTCAGTCGCGATGAGGTCGATTAGTTGGGGATATTCCTGCATCGCAAACAATGTTGGTGCAGTTAAATTCCCACTTGCTAAGTCCGAACCCGCTGGCTTACCCAGCACTTCATCTGAAGCTGTAAAGTCGAGGATATCATCAACAATTTGGAAGGCTAGTCCCAAGTTTCGCCCATACAGATATAACTGTTGGCAAGTTGCCATTGGCGCATCGCTAAGTACGCCCGCAGCCTTAGCACTATTGGCGAGGAGGGAGGCAGTTTTGTAATAACTTTTCTCTAGATATGCTTCAATCGAGAAATCTGTCTCAAACGCATTCAAGCCCTGCTGAATTTCGCCTTCAGCTAAATCCATAATCACCTGTGAGAGCAGTTTGACTACTTCGAGGTTATCGAGGTTGGCTAGGTACCAAGACGACTGTGCGAAGAGGAAATCACCAGCTAAGACGGCGACGCGATTGGTAAATCGACTGTGAACTGTTTCGATCCCCCTCCGGATGTCGGCTTCGTCTAGAACATCATCGTGAACCAGACTGGCAGTGTGGATCATCTCAGTAATTTCGGCGAGGCGGCGGTGGCGCGGTGTAATTTCTTCGTCTGGCATTGTTGCACGGGCAACTAGCAAGACGATTGCCGGACGTAAGCGCTTGCCCCCAGCTCCGAATAAATGTTCGGCGGCTGCATATAAAATTGGGTGACGGGCACCGACGAGCTTTTTGAGGTTCTCCGTCAAGGCTTGTAAGTCAGCTTCAACAGGAGTAAATACGGATTTCACTGAGGTCATCGATCGAGCGGCTCAGAGGATGAGTTTACGAAAGTTTACATATATTCTAAGCTATTTTTCCTCTACATAGGGAATAGGAGCTAGGGATTAGGGATTAGGGATTAGGGGATTAGAGAATAGGGGGATTAGGAAACTGGTACTGTTGGGAGAATTATCTGCTGGACTGAGGGTTGAGTGGGCAGCCATTGAGTGGCAAGCTGGGCAAATTGAGCCGGATTGCCACTGACAACAAAGGTCGTCGGTTGCGCGAGGAGATGGCTTTGAAGTCCCAGGAGATTGAGTTCTCTAGCCGCCGCTGCGACTACTGCAATGGCTGGATTGACAAATTGGACGCTCATCGGTACAAATTGCCGCAAAATTGGTTCGAGGTGCGGATAATGGGTGCAGCCGTAGACGATCGTATCGACAGATCGATCGAGTAGCGGTTGTAGATATGCTTTAGCAATTGCGAGCGTGTATGGCTCGGCTAAGCGATTAGTTTCAATTAACGGGACGAATTCCGGACAAGCAACCTGCCAAACTTGAGCGAGGGGATTGGCTTCCTCAATTGCACGTAGATAAGCATTGCTATTTACGGTCGCTGGGGTGGCAATCACCCCGATCCTTCGTCCTAGCCTTGCTGCGGCTCTGGCACCGGGCAAGACCACACCCAAAATGGGTAAATCGTATTCATTTCTAACGGTATCCAATGCCAATGCCGAACTGGTGTTACAAGCGACGATCGCCATCTTAACGCGCTGCGACACCATCCAATCCAACGTTTGGCGGGTAAAGTGCAAAATCTCTGCCGCACTGCGGGTACCATAGGGTACTCGCGCCGTATCCCCAAAGTACAACACTGATTCATGAGGAAGTTGGCGATAGATTTCTTGCAAAACTGTCAATCCCCCCACGCCACTATCAAACACGCCAATTTTGTGAACTTTGTCTGACTGGAACGGCGGAGCGGGAGTGAATCGGTTTTGCATATAGTTGTCGTGCAAATAGTAAGTGATTTCCGTGCTTAGTTACGATCTCTGATGTATTGAATGATGCCTTTAGCGATGCCTTCTGCCATCACTTTTTGATAATCATCGCGGCGGAGTCGAGCCGATTCCGCTTCGCTAGTCAAGTAACCAGTTTCGACTAGAATAGCGGGAATGGTCGATTTGCGCAAGACGAGAAACCGCGCCGATCTAACGCGTCGATCGTTGAGATAGAAACCGTTTTTATTGACGTAATCGACCACTGTGCGATGCACGGTATCCGCAAAGGATTGACCGATGTTGTAATGATATATTTCTAAGCCATTGACATCAGGACGATTATCGATCGAGTTGGCATGAATGCTCACAAATAGCGTTGCACCCGCCTCGCGGGAGATAGCGACGCGTTCGTCCAAACCGACAAAGTAATCACCGTTGCGGGTCATTTTAACCGCAATTCCTTGTTTTTCTAAGATCTCCGCCACGCGTTTGGCAACGGGTAAAATCACATCGACTTCTCGCAAGCCACCCAGACCGATGGCTCCCGGATCTCTACCGCCGTGTCCGGGGTCGAGCATGACTAGCACTCTGCCATTATTCGTCCGGACTGGGGGCGAAGTGTCTTGCTTGGGCGTCGGGCGAGTAGCAGTGGGTACAGGGATGGGTACTGTAGCCGGACGGGTGGCAATCCGACTAGTAGGGGTGCCAGTTTGGAGATAAACCCACCGACTGTCCAGATATTGCCGCACCATATCGACTTTGACACCATCAGCTCGCCGCACCAAAATCGAAATATCATCGCCTTGGGCGTTCACCGTCAGGTACCGCTGGGATTCGCTGGGAACTTGATAGCCAGGAGCTAGTCTTGCATTGGAGATCGTCACTCGATAACTCCCCGATGGGACATCCCAACCAGTTGTATAGCGAAGCTGAGTCCTACTCTGACGGTCGGCTTGCACCAATAGTCCCGTCCGCGTCGGGTCGAGGGCGATATAGTTAATCGGTGCGAGTGATGTATTTGGAACGATCCGGGGTCGGGCTTGAGCGACTACGATTTGACCATTTTCATTAAAGACCGCCACAGGACCGACTGGCACACCGCGCGGAAAAGCTTGTAGTGGCTGGGGTGTCGGTAATTGGATCGACCACTGTTTATTAGTGCTGGCTTGGATCAACACTTGCTGCGGATCGATGCTGTAACCGGGCGCGAGTTCTAAAACCATCCGCGTGCGCTCGGGGTCAACTTGACCGACTCGCAGCGATTTGATGCCATTACTGAGCACTTGCGACGAGGTCGGCTGATTGAGCCTGGTATCGGGAAGATCGACGATCAATCTACTGGGATTAGCCAGCATTTGGGCTTCAGGTTTCACTGCGTTGCTAGTACTAAAATCGATGCGATTTTCATTCGCATTGAATTGCCAGGACAGAATTTCTGCCGCTGATGCTGGCAGCGATACCATTACGAAACTAAAAACACTGGGTAATAACCAGTTGTATCTCACACTACTTGCTCCTAAGATAGGGATTACCGGGGGGAATTTGGCTTGGGGGAAAGAGTCGGTAAAGTCGATCCGCGTTCGGGAATTGGAATAGTCACATACCACTCGATTGGATTTTCGCCAGTAAATTGCACGCGTTTGGGATTGAGGGTATAGCCAGGTTGTAACTCTAGAACTAACCTAGTAGTACTCACGTCAAATTGTCCGACCCGTAAGGATCTAAAATTGCCTGTTAACTTTTGAGTGATCGTTGGCTTGGGAAAACCGATACCGGGTAAGTCGATTACCAGGCGAGTAGGGTTAAATAACATGACTGCTTTGGGCTGAACCCCCGCATTAGTCTTAAAATCTAACCTATTTCTACCCGCATCAAATTTCCATGATGCCAATTGTCCGGCATCAGCGGGGACTGCTAACAGACCGAAACTAATAATACTACCGAGTAAAAATTGTAATCTCACTTTACTATATTCCATCTTGAACAGTGGACTCGATTTCTAGTTATCGATGCTCGTTTTCGATCGGACTGTACCCAAGATTGGCTGGATAGCTCTAATCGAGCAGATTACATCACAGATCGATATCGGCAATCGCCAATCTTTGGTACGTTAAATTGACAATACGGCAATCGACTAGCCTCGAAGATGAGCTGCGACCGACGATGGCTAGCACTTATTTAAGATGAACTTACATATCATAATGTTTCTGTTTGCTGCGAAAAGTCAACGTTTGAGGACTCTAAGGTAAATTACCATAAATTTGGTCTTTGATTCTCAAGATCGATGCGATCGGCGATCGCCATTTACCGGAGGACTCAGCTAGCTAATGAGTTGGGGCTAGGGTAACTCCGCAATTTTTGGCAGGAGTTCGATCGATTTTTGCGCTTGCACCACTTTGACTGCCAAATCGATCTAGTAGTTCCAAACTAGCTATGCTAGGGGGCATCTAAGCATATAATTCCCCTTTTTTCACCAAAACTAGCTGACTTCAAATCTCTAGGGCGATCGCTTGCTCGGTTACTACCAGTAAATCAAACTAGATAAAGACGATTGCTGGCGATCCTGCATATCCGACACAATCGCTCCCTATTATCGAGATATCACTGACATCGATTTATTTTAATTGCGATCGCGATTATTAATTTCGATCTGACGATATCAGCCTAACTTGTGGGATTTGTCGATGGCAACTCCCACGTTTTTTCACAAGACGATCTCCACCATGATTCTAATATTGGTTTATCAAGATGGGTAATAACAAAAATCGCGAAGGTGGCTGCTTTCAAATTCCGCTGTCATTTATCCTCCTAATTATCGGTGGTGGCTATTGGTGGCTAATCCCGCAAGGTAATCTTAGTAAAATTGCTCAATTAATTCCCATACCTTTCAAACCAGCGATCGGCACGCCTAGTTTACCCATCCTAGCCTCGCCTCAAGCACCACCGACAAGTAGCACGACTACTAATAAGCGCACTCGATCGACAGCTAAACCAATTCCACCAGCTATAGCTACACAAACGCTACCCGTCAAAATTGCGAGTACGCCAACTCCTTGGGATAGAAAAGTAATTCGGGGGATTTATTTAAGCCGCTATCAGATTACGAATAATGCTGACGAGCAAACAATCCGTCAACGAGTTCGTTACTATCACGATCGCGGTATCAATACGATTATTCATGGTGTCTGGGGTAACGGCTGCACGATGTATAATAGCGAGATTATGCAGCAAATGTTGGGAGCAAAAAGTTGTCCCAATCAGTTTCAAGATCGCTGGCTAGAATGGACGATCGATGAGGCTCACAAACAAGGAATGCAGGTTCATGCTTACTTTGAAAAGGGAATTAAAATCGATAAGAATAGTCCAATTTTCGAGCGGGCAATTGCCAACAAATGGCTGGTACCAGGCGTCGATCGCACTTACACTAAGGTCGATCATTATGTATTGGATGTGGAAGTGCCAGAAGTTGCTAATTTATTTAAAAATATGTTGGCAGAATTTGTTACTAAATATCCCAAAGTCGATGCCGTCCAATGGGATGACTATTTGGGTTATCATGCCGAACTACCAGGAAAGGTAGATCGGACGGCGAGTTTGACCAATTTTGCCCGCCAGATGATAACACAGATGAAAGCAGCTAATCCGGCTGTTAGTTTCGATCTTTGTCACCACAATCCGTATTGGGCAAAACGTTATTTTGCCGCAGATTGGGAAAAGTGGGGAGTCGATCGAGTCTTTATTCAAGATTATAATGAAAAGAATTTTAACGAAGAACTAAATTACGCAGTTAATTATGCTGGCGTTGCGATTACGGATGTCCAACTAGCACGAATTCCACAGTTAGTCGCCAATCCAAAGATTAAAGGAATCTTAGTTTTTCCGCTCGATGGTAAACCCGAGGAAACTGCTACTAGATTACAACAAATCGTGAATGCTAAGAGTGGGAGTAAGCCAGCATCGATCGCGACACCAGTTAAATAAACTGTAGTTTTGACTCGTTATTTGGTAGCGATCGCGGGTAATACTTTACTCGCTTTCTGGAACTGGAATCGATCGACTATTGTAGAGACTCATGGCTTTTTCGACACCTTGCTTGAGACTCATTTCGATCGCGTCATTGACTAGATAGATTACTTCACTAACGATCGGTGTTTCTGCACCTGAAAATTTACCGAGGACATGAGAAATCGTATCTTTTTCGCCAGCGCTTTTGCCGATGCCAATCCGGACGCGGGGAAAGTTTTGGGTACCTAAATGAGAAATAATCGACTTCATGCCATTGTGTCCGCCCGCCGAACCAGAGAGCCGCAATCTAATTTTTCCGAGCGGTAGATCGAGATCGTCATAGACAACTAATACCGACTCTGGTGGGAGTTTGAACCAATCGATCGTCGCGCGTACCGACTGACCGGAAAGATTCATAAAAGTCTGGGGCTTGAGCAATCTAATTTTAGCATTATGACTGCCAAAACCCTCACCATAAATTCCCTGAAATTGCTTGCGGTCGCTAAAGCTAACCTGCCACCTTTTAGCCAGACTATCTAACAGATCGAAGCCGACATTGTGCCTAGTTTGTAAATATTTAACTCCTGGATTGCCCAGCCCGACAATTAACTGTGGAATTACTAATTCTTCATTCATACACTCTATTTTTATCTAAATTTTACTAATTTTTTCAAGCCGGAACGATCTGACCCGATCGCACATGCAGAATTTGCGATGAGTCCAACCACTTAGCATCGAACGCTCCCAAATGAGTCGTGGTGATTAAAGTTTGAAAGCGATCTTCGATCGTACTTAGAAGTTGATTTTGGCGCGTTAAATCGAGTTCTGCCAAAACGTCATCGAGGAGTAATAATGGCGGTTCGCCAACTATTTGTTCGATTAGTTCTAGCTCGGCTAGTTTGAGAGCTAGCACGAGCGTCCGCTGCTGCCCTTGCGAACCATAAGCCTTAGCTGGCGTGTCATTAATTGTCAGTTCGATTTCGTCGCGATGGGGGCCAACTAATGTATTGCCTAAACTTTGTTCGGCAACGCGGCGCAGATGCAATCGATCGACAAATGCCTGATAAATTGCTTCAGGCGTATTTTCTAAGGCGACAATATTCGGCGTATAAGAGATCGTTAATTCTTCATTTTTACTAATTTTAGTATGCCATATTCTGGCGATCGGCGCTAAGCGATCGATAATTCGCATTCGGCGACGGATTACTTTTGTACCAGTAAGAATGAGTTGATGGTTCCACGATTCTAGCTCTGTCAGATCTAAGGTGCGCTGTTCGGCTTGTTTGAGCAGACTATTACGCTGTTTTAATACTCGTTGATATTCATGTAAAATATGGGCATAAACTGGCTCGATTTGAAACAGCAATGAGTCGATCCAATGTCTGCGCGTTTCGGGATTACCACGCACTAAATCTAGATCCAATGCCGAAAATTCGACCGCATTTAAAATGCCCAAAAAATCCAGTTGTCGCTTGAGACTTTCGCGGTTGACTATTGCCGTCCGCCGACCTTTATCTCTGAGCAGCAAAGCTAGGTCGATCTCACCATGTTTGCGGGTCAGTTGAGCGGTAATTCTACTTTCAGTTTGTCCGGACAAGACCAGATCGCGATCGCGAGTGACGCGATGACTCTTGAGCGTCGATAATAATTCTACTGCTTCTAAGAGATTAGATTTACCTTGAGCATTATCACCGAGTAAAATTGTTTTAGGGGCAGTAAAAATGATTTCCTGTTCCCGATAATTCCGAAAATGACGCAGATGGAGACGATTCAAATACACTTGTGGCTGTGGCGAATGGGGATTTTCAGGGCGGGTCGGTTCGATCGTTTTAAAATGAAGTGGCGGATTTAAACTAGAGCCTACCCTCCCACCGTGCCACCTAGTTGCATTTTTAGAGGCTTCGATCTTAATTATAGAACCCATCGGAGATCTTATCCGCCTACTTACATCTTGCATCAAAACAACGTTACTAGTGTTTTAGTGGATAGTGGATAGTGAATAGTACTTAGAAGTAAGTTTTGATTCTATTTCGTCAGTTCTTCCGTACTGTTGCAAGATATGAGCTTACTCTTATCAACCTTTGTCAGACACCATTATCTCCCCTCCACATTAGTTCTCAATGGAAAACACGCCACATTCAATCTTTCAACAAACCGCTCGTCAGCGCGTCAGCGATGGTGAAATCGTCCCCATTTTGAGTGGGTGTGAGTCATCCTTACGGCTGTTAGTTATCGTCTGTCCCCAATTGGGCGATTTTGACAGCCTTGAATATGCTTGGTGGCTACAACGAGAGCGCCAACAGCTCGAAGCGGAAGGTGTAGCTGTGCGAATGGTCGGGATTGGCAACCGAGATTCCGGTCGGAAGTTTTGTGAATTTACTAAATTTCCAGCGGAATGGCTATTTATCGATCCCGAGGCTAAACTCCATACTCAACTCGATCTTTATGCTGGACTATCACTCAAATTACCCGGTTTTTCTACCGCTCAAAATGCTTGGTTAAATCTGATGTTAATGTGTGCGGGAATTGGTAGCCCCGGTACCCTGAGTGAAGTATTTCGCGGTTATAAAGGCGATCGATCCGCACCTCAATTAATTGCCGATACCGAGATTGTCAAAGCTAAACCATTACCACCAATTGAAGGATCTTTTTTCAATGTTGCAGGTGGCAGCGGTTTTCAAAGACCATTTGAATTGGCAACATTAAGACTGCGAAATATGGCAGAAGTGCTGGGTAATTGGCTTACCTACGTGCCCGATCCGACTTATTTGACGCAACGGGGCGGAACTTTTTTATTCGACACTCACGGCGCGTTACTATACACACATCGCGATCGCGGCATTCTCGGTTTTGCTGCCAATATGAGTCAACCGCTAGACTTTCTGCGAAAGTCAGGCTTGAGGCTTTAGGCTTGAGGTGAAAACAATACTAGCAAAGATTTTGTTCTTACTTGCGCAGGAGGTCTATTAGTATTTTTAAACAGCACCGATCTCTAAGAAATTACAGCGCGGATCGAACTCACACCAAATGAGATAAGTAGGGATTACAATGTGGACTGCGAACTATTTTGCTGTTATTTAGTCACACTTAAGGAGGTATCGATCGTGCGTTTTTGGCTCTCTGGAATTGGTTTCACTCTAGTCTTAGTGACTCTGAGTGCGAACTTAGCCGCCACTGCGACCCCACTCAAATCTACTCAAATCGATCGCGCGATACCCAGAAATGCGATCGCCCAGCAGCGCCAATCGACACCACCACTTACCAATAGTCAAACAGTGACTGGAATTGGGGTTGAATTTTTGCTCCCGAGTCGATTTAAAGCTGGATCGCCTGCTGACAAAGAGCTACGAGCGCTCTTCACCGCAGATGCCAAACAGTCACCGATTACTGCATCGGTGATGACGATTTTTGATAATTCGGGCGATATGCAGGCTAGTGCGGTCGCGATCGATAATAGCAGACGGGAAAATCTCGAAATATTATTGGTCACGACTGTCTCGACTCCATCAACTCTGTCACTAGAAGACATGCAGGCAAATTTCGATCGCGCTAGTCCCAATAACGAGTTTGTGCCTGTCAAGACCGGGATTGTCACGATCGGATCGCGCCGACTGCTTCAGATTCAAGGAAATCTAAATATTAAAGGATCTCAAGCTAAAGTCTTCATGGGCTTTCTCAAAGAAGGCGATAAGACATTTCAGCTCACTTACGTCTACGGCACTCCCAATACGCGTCAAGCGTTGCCAGTATTCGAGCAAATCGTGCGGACTTTCAAAGTGATGGCGACATCAGATCCCGCCACTCCAGGCAAGTAGGACGAGTAATGCTAACTATTCCCGATTTTAGCAAGGCAGTATTTAAGTAAGTCTGCACATTGATTCTAAATACTAGAAATCCCCTGCAACCCATACGGTGGGCAGTGCCCACCCTACTGGCGTGACCGGACTAAAACTGTGGGTAAAACGATCGTCAAAGTATTGTTAATTACTACTTTCATGTCTTAAATGCCCACAGTTTTAGTCCGGTCGTCCCACTACTACCTACCCTCTACCCTCTAAACCGTCGGGGAACAAAGGCTCAGCTTAGCATCCGCTAAAGCCCAAAGCCCAAAGCCTGACTTTCGCAGGAAGTCTATTGCATAACGATCGCAAACACACCTAATTAGAAAATCAGAGACTACAATTCAAAAGACAACTCTTTTACTACAAACTAACTACGAGGTTGCAATCGTGCGTTTTCTTTACTCTGGAATTGGCTTCAATATTGCTTTGTGTGGATTAGCAATTACTAATTTGGCAGCGAGTGCGGCACCAGCACCCGTGACGATCGGCGGTTCTCGATCGCCATCGACGATGGCACTCAGCCAAAGCAGCACCAACACGATTATTAAAGGTACTGGCGTAGAATTCGCAGTGCCCAGTGGCTTTCAGGGTGGGCCACCTTCGAGTACCGATACTAAAACTATCACTGACTCTGCTGCCAAGATGTTTCCTTCGATCGCGTCGTTTGTGAAGTTGTTAGATGCCGATCCGACCTTCCTCCGCGCAATTGCCATTAATACTGCCCAAAAAGATCCGGAAGTCGTCTTGATTACACGTCTACCAGTACCAGCCGACGTATCAATAGACGCACTGCATGACATGATGGCAAAAACCTTGCCCTCAATGCTCCCGCCAGAATTTAAACTCATCGATAGCAAAATTGATAACATTGGCACGCGCCAGATTGTCCGATTGACAATAGATGCCGACATCCAAGGCTCTAAATTTAAAGAATCGATCGGACTGTTTCGTGAAGGGAACGAAGTATTCCAAGTAACATATGTCTATGCCAACGAGAATCTGCAACAAGCCATCCCTATTTTCGAGGGGATAGTTACCAGCTTTAAAGCGCAGCCGACAACACCAGCGGCAACTACGCCCCAAGGCTAGATGCTGCTGCTCTAATTCCGTTGCGTCAACTTTCTAGACATGGCGGATTTAGCACATCTTAATGACACTCTGAGTAGATTGAATCGATCGCAACATAAATTAGTAAACTACCGTCAGGAATAAAGCCGATCGTTAAGATAAAACTAACGGTTATTAATGCCGACACACCTCACTAATTTGGTAAAAGATTTATGTTTGCTAGAGTAGCTTCACTCCGTCTTTGGTTGCGGCGACAGTGGTTGTACCCCTGGATTGGGGCGTTGACAGTAGCGATTGTCATTGGCGGACAGCCGTTAGTCGCTCGCTCTGCTGACTTGATTCAATTCCTGGCACCGCTGGTTCAATACGTCCAGTTGTCTAATGTCTCTGACGCACAGGAAATCAGTCTCGGAGCAGACACCAATCGCGCTCTCCTAAATGATAAGGTGAAAATCTATCAAAATTCAGCGGCGAATAGCTACGTCGATCGGATCGGTCAACGCTTAGCTCGCAACAGTGGTAGACCGAATCTTAAATATACTTTTCAAGTCGTTGAAGATGATAATGTCAACGCTTTTGCGACGATGGGTGGCTTTGTCTACGTGAATACTGGTTTGCTCAAAGCTGCCGATAATGAAGCACAGCTAGCTGGTGTGATGGGTCATGAGATCGGACACATTACGGGTCGTCACTCGCTCCAGCGGCTCAAACAAGCCACCGTCCAGCAAGGGATCGGGTCGTTAGTCGGCGTCGATCGCAATCAAATCGCGCAAATCGCTGCCCAAGTCGCCTTTAATTTACCCAATAGTCGTAATGACGAGTATGATGCCGATAAACGTGGCTTAGGGATGATGATTCAATCTGGGTATGCACCGACGGGAATGCCGGAGTTCTTGAAGAAGTTGGCTAGAGGCAGCTCGACTCCAGAATTTCTGAACACCCACCCTGGAGCCAGCGAACGCGTGTCTAGGCTCCAAGGAATGATTCCGAATACTTATCGGAATCGGACTGAAGGTTTAAGTGCTAGTGCTTACAAGCAGAATTTACGCAGTTTTTTCTAGCGATCGATTTTACTCGATCGTGCAAACCAGCTTTTCTCAATAAAATAGCCCCGATCCACAGAATCGGGGCTATTTTGTGCGGAGCAAACTTGTATTAGAGGATAGATGGATGTGTGCGTAGAATTTGCTACTTAGCCCTTAGAGAATCCCCCTAAATCCCCCTTAAAAAGGGGGACTTCCAGATCTGACTCCCCCTTTTTAAGGGGGTTGGGGGGATTTTCTTAGGTTTACGAGTGCAACCTAACACTTTCCAAAATTGTCTCAACGCGCGATCCAAAATCCTAAAGCAAACAGTAACCCACTGACAAAATGTAACCGTACTGCTAGAAATTTACAGGTACGCACGATCGCGGGTCGATCGTGATTTGCCGTGACGAAGCTAGTTAATTTAAAGGCTAAAGGTAGGCTGAAAAATACTAATAATGTTGCGGCTGGAAACAGGTGGCTAACTACCCCAGCTACGGTTAATAGATAGATACTTGCCGTACCCCAGCTCAGCACCCTCGCACCCATTTTTGTCCCCATGCGGACGATCGGTGACAATTTACCTGCTGCTAAATCATCTTTAACTTGATGAAAATGAGAGCAGAATAAAATTAAACTAGTCGAAATACCGACGATCGTCGAGGCTGTTAGATTAGCGATCGACCAAGATTGAGTTTGACTATAGTAAGCCGCACTTAGAGCCAAGGGGCCAAAACAGATCGCACAAATTATTTCACCCCAACCTTGGTATCCTAGACGAAAGGGTGGGCCTTGATAGGTATATCCTAAAAAACAGGCCAAACCAACGATCTCGATAACTGTGATATCTTGTTGCCACCAAGCGATCGTCGCAATTCCGCCAATCCCCAAGCTCAGAAATAAATTTCCCAGCCAAAACATCAGATTGCGATTGCCAGTTAAATTAACGACTGATTCAGCTTTATTTATATCGATACCCGTATCGCTATCATAGACATCATTACTGATATTAATCCAAGCAATAATCGCGATCGCCGATAATAAAAAAGTTCTAAAAATATTCAGATCGAGCGATTTTGTCTGCGCATAAGCTACAGCCGAACCGACAGTAATTGGAATAATTGCCACGGTATACATCGGCGGTTTGATTGCCGCCAACCATAACTTAGATTTTGGTCGCTCGATCGACTCAAATGTAGTCATAATAAAAATAAAAGCTTGAATAAAAGCAGATTTATGCTTGCTGCGATTGTTAGTTATGGATATCTACTTTATCGATCTACGGCTATGTCAGCATAGATCGATCGAGATCGATACAAATCTTTAAATAACAGTTGAGAATCGGACGGCAATCTATCTATAACTAGCTATAACACGATCGTCAATTCCCCAATTCCCTATCGCCAAGAAAATTAACACGCCCATCACTGATTTAACCCGCGTTCGTACTCGCGCACCAAATCGATCGCCAGAGTCAGGTCTGTAGGGCTGGTGTAGAGCACTTGCCGCGCTCGCATGGCTAAATCGGTCAACAGGGGATCTTCGACCTTGCCCTTCGCCAGCGCCTTGGCAGTGAGCGCATCCAACCGACCGCGCAATTCCTGTCTGGTATCTAATGGCAGTCGATTGGCAACGAGTGCCGCTTCGGCAAAGGTTGTGTATGCAGCGGTGCGATCGAGCCAATTTGTCAAGCCGACGCGGATGGGCGCAATTATCCCCGCCGCATATTTGGCGCTCAACCGATCCAGCCACAGCGCTAACTCGGTTAGCTCGGCGGCTGGAATTGGCGCGCTTAGGGGGAGATCGTGCTGAATTTTAGATTGAGTTTCCGCCGCGAAATCGATCGCCGAGCGGTTGAGGCGGTTGAGGCGATCGAGATCTTGTCGCGCGGTGCTAAAGTCAGTTGCCAATTGGCGGCGATGGCGATCGATCGCGATTAATTCGCTCCGACTCCGATCGATGAGTGGTAATAAATCTTGAGTAAAAGTATCATTGACACCTAATGGATCGCGATCGATTTGAAGTTGCAGCTCGGTAAATTTAGTTTCAGCAGCTACTACTGATGCTGATACGCTAACTTGTAATGTTCGAGCTAACTGTTGGATTTCAATTAACGATCGATGTGTGTCGATGAGCTTTGCTTCTAATTGCGTCCAGGCAGTTTCGATCGCGACTAATGTATCTCTAGCCGTGGTAAAATTAGCCATCATCCGATCTAATAATTCTGCTGGCGAAATCGCTAATATCTGCTGGCTCGAACTAAGTAAACTCCGCTGTGCCAGAGGAGTCTGAATTAAGGATAGCTGAATCGATTGCCCCGTCAGCAGGCGATCGATCTCCTGTAAGTCCTGCTCGTTGACAAAAAAAGTTGGTAATTCGCGGCGTATTTTTTGAGCTGAAATAATTGGCTGATTTAATAATTCGATCTCTTCAAACAAGCGATCGAGCGCGGTTAAAGCGATACTCGATCGCTGTTGGGTAATGCCAGTGACATTGCTGGGTGGATTTCCCATTCCGTTCAATCTTTGATAAGCAGGGAGATCGTACAAATCGATTAAGTTCTGGTTTGCCGCATCCACCTTTTGCTGCCAGTCAGTTAGTAGTCGATCGATTTGTACCAACGTCACACCCATTTTGACTTCCACCTACTAGCGCCAAAGTTACTCTAGTATACAATCGTTCGGCAGTAGCGTCCGGACAGCAAAAAGTCGCCCGATCGCTACTATTCACTATCCACTATCCACTTCCTAAACGCCTCGATCGCGTTCCATATCGTATAAGATTTTCTCCCAATACCATTGTTCCGTCCGCTCGGGATTGTTGCGACGCGCGATCTCCAACAGCCGTTCGATCCGTTCCATGTCATGTCCGGCGATAACGATCGCCCGCCGCCGCGTATCGGGGTTGACCTCGCTTTTTTGCTTCCAAGTTTCAAAAATTTGGTCGGCACGAGACTTGGTAGAAAACTTCTCCAGGGCGCAGTAGAGCAGCACGATCCCAATCACGACCAGTAAAACTGTCAAACCTATACTCATAAAATGCCTGTCGATCGATTACGATCGCAATATTCACTCTCCAAGAGAGTAAACCCGGACAAAAATCAACATCGGTACCGCGCGATCGGCCAGAGCTTTGCGAGATAATAACAAGATAGTTGTCCCAATATCTGCACCGCAATTATGGTCGATACTATTCAGCAACTCATCGAACCCCACATTCAAGATTTAGGCGGCTTTCAAGCCCGCCGCTTGTTGCCATCAAAGACACTGACAATGGTGGGGCCATTTATTTTTTTCGACCATCTCGGCCCAGCCGTGTTTCCACCGGGTAAAGGCGTCGATGTGCGACCGCACCCGCATATTAATTTGGCAACAGTTACTTACTTGTTTGAAGGTGCCTTTCTACATCGCGATAGTATCGGCAGCGTCCAAGAAATTCGTCCGGGTGAAGTCAATTGGATGACCGCTGGACGCGGCATCGTCCACTCAGAACGATCGCCAGATGCCGAGCGCAGTCAAGAATCCACTCTCCACGGGATTCAAATTTGGGTGGCACTACCAACAGAACATGAAGAGACAGCACCCGCTTTTTCGCATTATCCCGCTAGCGAGTTACCAGCCTGGGAAATCGATGGGGTGTCCTGTGTGTTGATTGCGGGCGCGGCATTCGCTCGGACTTCTCCCGTACAGACATTTTCACCGCTAATTTATCTAGATGTACAATTTACCCCCGGATCGCAATTTAGCTTACCGAGTGACTATTCAGAACAGGCTATTTATAGCGTCACCCCAGGATTAAAAATTGATGGTGAGGAGATCGCACAGCATTGTCTCATCTTACTGAAACCTGGAGCCACAGTATCGATCGCGGCTGAGACTGCGGCACGATGTATGGTTATCGGCGGCGAACCTGTCGGTGAGAGAATTAAATGGTGGAATTTTGTCTCTAGCAATCCCGAACGGATCGATCGAGCCAAGCAAGACTGGCAACAAGGACGATTCGATCGAGTTCCAGGTGAAACCGAACTTATTCCCTTGCCCGAAGAACCGCAGCATCAGGAGCAACCGCTGTGATGGGGTAGGCTTTGGACTTTAGGCTTTAGGGGTAAGAGGTAAAAGGTAAGAGGTAAGAGGTAAGAGGTAAAAGCACCGCAACGAACCTCCCCGTCTCCCCGTCTCCCCATCTCCCATCTCATCAAACAATGTGCCTAAAATTAGGGTCTTGCAACCCGCCGCGCCACATGATGATGCCATCTTCGCCAGTGTCTTGATAGTACTTCTTGCGACGACCGACAGTTTGAAAGCCAAATTGTTCGTAGAGCAGGAGTGCGCCTTGATTGGATTCGCGAACTTCTAGCGTTGCTCGCGCCATCTCGATCGATCGCGCTTTGTCGAGTAAGGCAATGAGTAATAACTTACCCAATCCTTGACGTTGATACTCAGGATGGACGCCGAGTAAGGTGATATGCGCCTCATCTAAAATCGCCCAAAAGCAGCCAAAGCCAATAATTCCATTGGTTTCTGGTCTTAAAGCTTTATCGATCGAGACGCCTAGAAAATGGCTATTGTCATTAGTCA
>NZ_JANMZA010000222.1:0-17378 GCF_031382685.1 Chamaesiphon sp. OTE_8_metabat_110
GCCACCTAATTTTCAAACCGCCAAACCATCTGGCTATCGAGCTGTCCCCTCAGGGCTGAAACGCTAGTATTTATAGAGTTGGGAGAACATGAATAGTGGTTGAACTTGCGCCACACAAATTCCTCTAACGCCCAACTCCTAACTCCTAACTCTTCCTAAATTAGTATTGTCCGATCGGGAGGTCTAGAAGTTATGATTATTACTAGGCTATTTATTGAAATTATCAAGTCACAACTCCAGCACTGGGAGTAAGCTGGGCACTGAGCTGCTAGTGTTAGAAATTATAAAGAGGATAGTAATATGGGATTATTCGATCGAGTAAGCAGACTGCTGCGGGCGAATGTTAATGACATGGTGAGTAAAGCCGAAGATCCAGAGAAAATTCTGGAACAGGCGGTGATGGATATGCAAGAAGACTTGGTGCAACTCCGCCAAGCTGTCGCCAGTAGCATTGCCAACCAAAAACGCACCGAGCAGCAATACAACAAAGCGATGGGCGATGCCAATAGCTGGCAGAGCAAAGCGCAATTAGCATTGCAAAAAGGCGATGAAGATCTCGCCCGTGAAGCCCTGGTGCGGAAGAAGAACTACAGCGAAACTGCCGGGAGCCTCAAAGCTCAGTTAGACGGGCAAGCAGGCATGGTAGACACGATGAAAAAGAGTCTGATCCAACTTGAAGGCAAGATTTCCGAAGCCAAAACCAAGAAAGACATGCTCAAGTCGCGTTCCCAAGCTGCCAAGGCTCAGGAGCAACTTCAAGGTGCCGTCGGTCGCCTCGGCACTAATAGTGCGATGGCAGCTTTCGAGCGGATGGAAGAAAAAGTCTTAATTCAAGAAGCTAAGTCTCAAGCCGCCGCCGAACTAACTGGTGCCGATCTCGAAAGCAAATTTGCCGCGCTCTCGGCGGGTAGTGATGTCGATGACGAGCTAGCAGCGATGAAGCAGCAAATGCTCGGTGGGACAGCTCAACCAGCCGCCGCACTACCCCAAGGGACTGTCTCGCCTACTGCCGCGCCGACCACCCCCAAAGATACGGTCAAAGCGCCAATGAGTCCCCAGGATGAGGAATTAGAAGCTTTACGCAAACAAATTGACGGTCTGTAGATCGCATTAACACGCACTAAATTCTGGGGTTTTGCCCAGTGATTAGCTAGTAGTTTATTTTTCTAAAGTGACTAGGGACGGTTGTCGAGATCGATCGTCCCGATTGTCTTGTCAAAAATTTGACTGGCTTACGCGATGGTAAGCAACGGTAAATTCGGCATAATTATTTCAACTCCCAGAAATTCCCTGAAACCCATGTGGTGGGCACTGCCCACCCTACTACCAGATAGCTGAATTCAGTCCAGATTTTTGCCGCTATTATCTGATGCCCCTCCTCGATCGATTTACGAGCGATTTATCGATCGAGCAAGGGCACGCCATAATTGCATCAACTTCAAAACCGCATGATTTGGCGATTGAGGCAGCAATACAAGTGTTCGCGTTGAAAGGGCTGGGTGGGCACTGTCTTGTTTCGCTCAATCTGGAGGGAACCTCCAGAGCGCGAACCGCTGCCCGCCATCTAGGTTTCAGGCAAAAGCTATCTAACAAATATTTGCATCTACCTAGTCACTCAAAATTATTTGTAGGCTTTGTGATGGAATGTGGTGAGTTTTCGCAGGAAGTCTAATATATCTAGATCGACTTGTTGCGATTGATGATATGTGTTGAATCGAGATAAAACGATCGCCGATCGTGTCAGGATGGATTTAGTCACAAGCTGTAGATAAAAGAGTAATATTTAGTTACAGTCGAACGATGATGACTGCTCCGCAATTGAGTAGCAATCGTACACGCGATCGAAATGAATTAAGCTTAAACCCCGTATTTACCAAATTAGCCAACCAAATGATAAAGAAACCATTAGCATTATTGTGTGTGGGTTTAGTTTCAGTTGAATTAGGTTACTTTTCAGCCGTCATAGCTGCCGAGACCAAACCAGTCGATCGGACGATCGGGTGCGATATCATGGTCGCAGGTGGTGGCTTGAGCGGGATGGCAACCGCCTATGAAGGACTCCTGGCGGGCAAACAAGTCTGCATGACTGAGATTACCGACTGGGTGGGCGGACAGATCTCCGCGCAAGGTGTCTCCGCCCTAGACGAACGTCCTACCCAACGCGCCAAAAAATATTTCCCGCGCGGTTATCTAGAATTTCGCCAAAAAGTTCAGGATTATTAT
Source organism: Chamaesiphon sp. OTE_8_metabat_110 (assembly GCF_031382685.1). Taxonomy (NCBI): domain Bacteria; kingdom Bacillati; phylum Cyanobacteriota; class Cyanophyceae; order Gomontiellales; family Chamaesiphonaceae; genus Chamaesiphon; species Chamaesiphon sp. OTE_8_metabat_110. Next base: position 2,224 of record NZ_JANMZA010000222.1, read on the forward strand.
GGCAAGCTAAATTCCGGCTACTGCTGGGTGAGCGAAGCTTGTTTCTTGCCGAAAGATGCTCACAAAATCCTGTACGGGATGTTGAAAACAGCCGAGAGTAAAGGGCGCGGCAAACTCTACTGGTATCCTAATACCGTCGTCAAAGAACTAATCGTCGGTAAAAGAGGCAACGGGCAACAGATTAATGCCGTCATCGCCATCCAGCACCAACCCCAACCGGGTACGGCACCACTCAATACCGAGCCGCTATCAAAAACGATCGAAGATAGTTATAGCTATCAAGATTCGCCCAGATTTCAAAAGCGCAAAATTGTCTTCATTCCCACCTATAAAACCCCCAAACAGCAAGCAGCCAAACCCGCCGACTGGTATGTCGTCGATGCCACGGAAACCGGAGAACTAATCGGTTTAGCAGATGTCCCCTATCGGCTGGGACTAGATCCGCGCTCATCACAAGAACCTTCCGCAGCCACTACCACAGGCGATCCTTACTGCACTCAAGGATTTACTTATCCTTTCGCAATGGAGACAACTTCAACGCCGCAACTCCAAGTAGAACCAACTTTTTACCAACAGTACTCGCCCTATTACAGCTACGAACTCAAGCGGCTGGCTGATTTTGGCGTAGTCTATACCTATCGGCGGATTTATAGTTCTGGCAAGGGCAAACCAACCAAATTTGGTGGTATCAACTATACAGCCCCCACACCGGGCGATATCTCCATGCAGAACTGGACATGGGGGAACGATTATCGTCCCGGTAGCGCCCAGGATAATCTCATCCTCGATCGATCGCAACTAAAAACATCCGGGCAATTGGGCGCAGGTGGCTGGATGGGGGGCTTACGTGCCGATACCCTCCGCAAAGGCGAAGAAAACGCTCAAGGCTTCTACTATTGGCTCGTGGCTGGCACGACCGATTCTCGCGCCAATCCCGACCCCAAATCCCCAAATTACTGGGTCAAAACTACCAATCCCAATCAACGCTATGTCAGCGGATTAGATTCCCCGATGGGCACCGCGCACGGATTGTCCAAATATCCCTACATTCGCGAAGGACGTAGGATCGTCGGTAGACCTGCCTATGGATACAAAGATGGATTTACGATCGCAGAGGTCGATATGAGCCGCAACAACCTGCTCGATCCTAAAAAAGTACCAGATCTATCTCCCGCAGCATATCGGCGGTTACAAGCCGAGTTATCGGGGGTAAATGCCCTCAATGTCCTCACTGGCGATAAACCAACTCCCCGCAATCGCGCGACTCTCTATGCTGATACCGTCGGCATCGGACACTACGCGATCGATTTCCACCCCTGTATGCAAAATAGCCCCCCCGAATCGCCAAATAACAACGAACGTGCTGGCGCACGGCAAGGCGAGGGACAAGCTTATCCTTTCCAAATTCCGCTACGCGCGATGATCCCGCAAAAGATTGATAATATGTTAGTGGCTGGCAAAAGTATCGCCACCAGTCACGTCGCTGCTGCTGCCTACCGAATTCACTCTTTTGAATGGTCTGCTGGTGCTGCGGCAGGTACTACTGCTGCCTTTGCATTAGATAAAGGCATCACCCCCGCCCAAATGGTCGAGCCACTTCCCAATCGATCGCCCGAGCTGCTAGAGTTACGCAAACGCCTAGAAACCAACAATAACCCCACGTCTTTTCCGAAAACTTCGATTTTTAATAATAATTGGCAAGAGTGGAAGTGATTAAAATGACGATTACGACTGAAAGGTCAAGTCAAACAGTAACTGTACCTAAAACGTATCCGAACTTTAAAGTCATCGTCTTAGATGATGACTTTAATACCTTCGAGCACGTACATACTTGTTTGATGACTTATATCCCTGGCATGAGCGAAGATCGGGCGTGGGAACTCACCAATCAAGTCCATTTTGAAGGTCGCGCGATCGTCTGGGTCGGCCCGCAAGAACAAGCCGAACTCTATCACCAGCAGCTCCGCCGTGCGGGTTTGACGATGGCACCTCTAGAAGCAGGTTAGGGAAATAAGTTTATTAAAACCGATCGATCGAGCGTTAAAACCTTCGGCGATCGGCTCAATAAAGTCAGCATTTCGCTCTTAATTAAAAAGTAAAATATTGGCTGACAATCGAGCGCAGCTCCTCAATTTTTTCAATAAGTTGGGGAACTGCGCCAGGTTTAGTGCAAAAACTTCGATCCGATCTTGATTCTGGGTATGCTAAAGATCGATGAATTCGGACAAGATGACAACTTTTATGCCTGACGCTCGGCAAACTCCCCAACGCTACGTTAGAATCAGTAAATACTTATCCAAGCACTTGCGCCATCAGCCAGAACGATTGGGATTAGAACTCATGCGCGGTGGCTGGATTGAAGTAGATAAGTTCTTAGCAGCAGCATCAGTACATGGATTTGAGATTAGTCTAGCCGATCTACAACAGGTAGTTGCCACCAATGATAAACAACGTTTTGCATTTAATGAATCCGGCGATTTGATTCGCGCCAATCAGGGACATTCGATCGAGATCGATCTCCAGCTTTTAGATCGAACTCCTCCAGACATTCTCTATCATGGCACTCACATTCGAGCGATCGCCGCAATTTTTGCATCGGGATTGCAGAAAATGTCTCGCCATCACGTCCATCTCACCACAGATCTGAATATGGCATTCAAAGTGGGTAGTCGGCGAGGCGAAAGTGTTATTTTAGCTGTCGATACGCTAGCAATGATTGCTGACGGTTTTAGCTTTTATCGAACAGAAAATGATGTGTGGTTGGTCGATGCAGTCCCCCCGCAATATTTAACACAATTAGATCGCGTGCCGTGAGCGTTGACGCTCTAACAGCATATCTTAAGGTAGAAAATTAATATGGGCTACGACAATTTCAATCAAACTAATAACGCTCAAAGTAAAGGACTATTAGCCTCGGGCTGGCGACCCCTGAATCGAGATTTAGATGTTGGATTTTTTGCCAATATTGTGGTTAATGATACCTGGAGCTTGGCAAAACGGAGTGCCGACTTTTTGAGCGATGTTGCTGACGCTCTCAGCCGCAGACAATATGCGTGGTGGGCAAACATCCTGAATGTATTTTCCGATAGCGTTCAGTACGAATTTAACGAGCTGTGGAACTATATTACCCCCGATCCAGCAGCACCCGATCGTCGTCATAAAGATGTCTTAGTCTCCCAAACACCGATCGTCCAATTAGTCAGTCGCGATAGCATTCCGATCGAGTATGTCCTCAATCGACTCGAAGAAATCACCATGAAGAATATTCTGGGGATTTTAGGTACGCCTGACTTGATTACGCAGTACTATTGGGAACGGTATTTTTATTATCCACCCGATCGATTCACCACCTGGGAACGCTTAGAAGTCCTCGGTTATGTGTCGGCATATTGGAAGGAATATGATATCTGGGTACAAGTTGAGACATACGAAAAAGGTAAGCGTCAATATACAATTTCTGCTAAAGATTTAGCACCGTTAATTAGTAAGGCTACCTACGATGTAGCAGTGATTTTAAGCGGCTATAAAAGTCGCGTAGGTAAAATCAATAGCGACTATCCCATTCGATCGTTTTCAGCGGAAATTCAAAGCTTTAGCGATCGCGTCCAACAAGCTATCCTCGAAGAAGATCGCGTGGCGGTCTTAATTAATGGTGCCCCCGGTACGGGTAAAACCGTCTGGACGCAAGCATTAGCAAAAGAAGTATTGATGCCACTGGGTTATGTAATCTTCATCCTCGATCGCGATGCCGTCGAGAATTTTGTGCCACCTAGCTATCTCGAAAAAATTTGTTTGATTATCAATGAAGCGGACAATCTAGCCAAAGATCGCGCTCTCGAATCGGCTCAAGATAATAGCACCACCGAGCATATTTTGAGCTTGCTCGATGGGACATTATATCGCAGCGTGATCGATGAGGCAGGAGTACACATCGAACAAAAGTTGGTGGTATTAATGACCTGCAATACTACCGATCGGATGGATCCGGCTTTATTACGCAAAGGACGGGTTGATTTTACCTATGAATTCGTTCATAAATTTGTTTAAATTGAATAATCGATCGGGAAAGATTTCGCCTCTTTCGGCTTGATAAATACTTGCTGCTGTGGTGCGAGCTGTAACTCATCAAAACGTTCGCGCGTTAGGTGTGCCATGATTACCTGCCCATCATCTAGAGCTAATTCTGCTTGAATTTCTGAGCCGAGATGGGTGACGCGGTTGACTTTGGCAGCGACGGTACTAGTACTCGATCCGGTTTCAATGGCAATATCTTGAGGGCGCAAAAACATTTGCGGATTGGTAGTTGCTAACCGATAATTTTGGAAGATATTTGAACTACTGGGTAAGATATTTACTGGCCCAATAAAGCCCATCACAAACGCATTATTAGGACGATTGTAAATCTCGGCGGGAGTGCCGACTTGTTCGATCCGTCCTTTATTCATAATGACAATATTATCGGCAACTTCCATGGCATCCGATCGATCGTGGGTAACAAATACCGTCGTGACGCGAGATCGATCGTGGAGTTGGCGCAACCAGGCGCGTAAATCCTTGCGGACTTTGGCATCCAACGCCCCGAACGGCTCGTCGAGGAGGAGGATTTTGGGTTCGATGGCTAAGGCTCTAGCAAGGGCGACACGTTGGCGTTGTCCGCCAGAAAGCTGGGCTGGGTAACGATCGCCCAAGCCGCTAAGTTGAATTAAATCCAGGAGTTCGGCAACCTTTTTTTTGACTTTTGCAGCGGGGATCGATCGAATCTCCAAACCAAAGGCGATATTTTGACCGATCGTCAGATGTTTGAATAGGGCATAATTTTGAAAGACAAAGCCGATATTGCGTTCTCGCACACTCTGCTTAGTTGCATCCTCTCCTCCTAACCACAGTCGCCCTTCGTCAGGTACTTCGAGTCCAGAAATCAACCTCAAGAGCGTCGATTTACCAGAGCCGGAAGGGCCTAGCAACGCAATCAGTTCACCTCGATCGATTTCCAGATTTACGCGATCGACAGCTTGGAAATTTCCAAACCGCTTAGAGATATTTTCTACTGCAATTCCCACAATTTATGTTGATTGGTGTAGCCTCTGCACGAGAGAATTTACAGGTAATCGCTCGAATTATCGTATCTTAGCATCGGTCGCTGACCGACCGTACGCTGCGCGAACAGGCGGCGATGAGCAATTTTGGGTATACTAGTATGGGGACACTATTCTTTCTAATTTAGTAGCTATGTCAGATCTCGATCGCGGCATCATGAAATTCAAAGGGGCAGATACGCCAGCAGCCATCGCCATCTCTTCGACGCTGGTATTAGGTGGGATTGTCGTCCTGGTTATCTGGGCATTGCGACATGCCTACGCTGTCTAGACGATCGATCGATAAAATTAAGATCCAAGCGGTTAGAAACCGCTCCTACTAATGGTAGGGGTAATTCATGAATTACCCCTACCATTAGTTGCCAGTAACGCCTGCAACGCTGTTAAATGCCGATTCACACACTACCGATCGATGTAATTCACCTGATTGCCGCTGGGGAAGTTATTGATTCTCTGAGCGCGGTGGTGCGGGAACTGTGTGAAAATGCGATCGATGCTGGCGCAACGAGAATTACTGTTTCGTTATTTCCCGATCGCTGGCGAATTCGGGTCGCTGATAATGGGAGCGGGATCGAACTTGCCGATCTCCAACAGGCAGCAACCGCTCATAGTACGAGTAAGATTGACGATCGCGACGACCTTTTTCATATTACTAGTTTAGGATTTCGGGGCGAGGCATTGCATAGTCTCGCCCAACTTGCCAATCTGGAAATATACAGCCGTCCCCGCCACAGTAGCGATGGTTGGCATCTAGTTTACAACCATCAGGGTGAAGTGCTGCGACAACAGGAAGTCGCGATCGCCCCCGGTACGGCAATCGATGTCGAAGATCTGTTCGGGGAGTGGGAAGCTAGACGCGAAGGTTTGCCAAATCTCAATTGCCAACTCCGCCAAGTGCAGACGGTGATTCACCATCTGGCGCTCTGTCATCCCCAGATTAGTTGGCTGGTAGAACAGCAACATCGTCCCTGGTTTCAGATTATCGGCTCTAAAACCACTCAGCAAATTATTCCCCAATTATTGCCGAAAGTGCGGGTGGACGATCTTCAGCATGTGGAGATGGGGGGACTGGGAGATGGGGGGACTGGGGGACTGGGAGACAGGGGGAAGCTCGATTTAGCAGCAGATCTTGTCGAGCGTTTCAGTTATTTAACTAGTCAGAAGAAAGATTTTCAGGAGGAATTCACACTTCAGTTGACATTGGGATTGCCCGATCGGTGTCATCGCCATCGATTAGACTGGGTGAAGGTTGCAGTTAACGGTCGGATTGTCAGGGCGCCAGAATTGGAGCAAACGATAATTAGTGGATTGGCGCGAACATTGCCACGCGATCGTTATCCTGTCTGCTTTTTACATCTTCAGATCCCCCCCCACTACATCGACTGGAATCGCCATCCCGCCAAAGTGGAAATCTATCTCCAGCAGGTAGAATACTGGCAAGCGCAAGTATCCCAGGCACTAGATCGCGCCTTAAATCTTGAGCCGGAATCGATCGATGACGATACTCACACCAGCCGGATCGGTAAGTTACTCGCAGTCGCCGAGCAGCAAGGAGCCTATCACATCCCCCAGCGAACCATTATTAGTGATGGCGATGGCTTGGGCTTGCTCGAACTCCGCGCTGTCGGACAGGTGCTCAATACCTATATCATTGCCGAACATGCCGATGGATTGTGGCTGGTAGAGCAACATATCGCTCACGAGCGGGTGTTGTACGAGCAAATAAGTACTGCTTGGCAGCTTTTACCACTCGAACCACCGATAATTCTCTCGCACCTGTCAGAGCGGCAAATAGCGCAATTACAGCAAATCGAGATTTCGATCGATCCTTTTGGAGAAGGCTTGTGGGCGATTCGGACGGCTCCTGCGCCCCTATTGATGCGGGAAGATATCGCAGCGGCAATTACCGAACTCAGCTTAGGGGGAGACTTACAAGCCGCTCAAGTCGCTGTCGCCTGTCGCTGTGCGATTCGCAATGGCACACCGTTGAGTCTAACCGAGATGCAAAGTCTACTCGATCGCTGGCAACGCACCCGCAATCCCCGCACCTGTCCCCACGGACGACCGATTTATTTAGCATTCAAAGAAAGCAGTTTGGCGCGATCGTTTCGTCGTCATTGGGTGATCGGCAAAAGTCACGGTATTTAGAACATCGCTGTAACTACCTGATAATTAATTCCGTAGCCATCCGAATAAATCTCCTAAAGTGAGCTGAAAATCTTTGGTAAATTCAGGCACGGGTAATACATCAATTTCTTCATCGAATACTTGGGTCGATCGATCTACCGCATAGACAAATACCGATCGCTCTGCCGGATCTATCAGCCAACCCATTTGCGTCCCGTTTTGCAAGCAATGTAAAATATTTTTGGTTACTTTAGTCTGGCTTTGGTCGGGAGAGAGGATTTCGATCGTCCAATCTGGTGCAATCTCGAACACATTAGCAATATCGCCATTTTCATCGCGAGGAATGCGCTCGCTAGTAAATACTGTCACGTCGGGTAGCGTCGATCGACCGCCGAAGCTGCAACGAAGTTCGCTAAAAGCACGCACTAATCGCTGAGGTTTAAAAGCCGCATTAATATTGGCAGTTAATTCAGACTGGATTAAGCTGTGTTTTCCTAGTGGCATTGGCTTTTGAAAAATATGACCATCGATGAATTCATTTGCTGGCTTGGTTTCTGGCAGCAATAAGAATTCTGTTAAGGTCATGACTTTAACTGGCGATCGAACCATCTTGAGTCCACCTAGATTTCAATACAAAACAAAACTCGGATAAAATTTTAAGCCGATGGCGAGATTTGAACTCGCGACCAATTGATTACGAATCAACTACTCTACCACTGAGCCACATCGGCAGGATCGGGTAAAATTAATCTACCCAGCCAATTATTATAGATGGAATCGAGCACAAAATGACAGAATTACAGCCAAAACCTAAGCCTGATTCGATCGATCCCGTGCTGTGGAGTCGGCTCCAGGCGGAGGCAAAATCGCCCTTTAGAGGCTTACGTCAGTTTGTGTATGCTAGTTGTGCCGCTTCTGGGGCAATTGGTGGCGTGGTGTTCTTTTTCAAGCTCTTGGCTGGTAGGGATCTCCAAGCAACCGTTCCCAATCTCGGAGTGCAAATTGGGGTAGTCGCCTTGATGGTGTGGTTGTGGCGGATCGATCGACCCAAAACTTAGCAAGTTAGTTGCAATGGCGACTCTCCATCCACCACAATAATCCCGTCAGCGCCGCCGCGATCGCCAGTTGTAGCGCCGCAATCTGAAATGTCCCCTGAAACCCCCTCACGATCGCGTCAGGCGGGGCTAGAGTCAGATCGCGATTGGCACCAGTCAGCGCGATTGCGGCGAAGATGGCGGCAAATAGGGGCAATCCAGTGGTTTGTCCGAGCGTGCGCGTGAGGGAGAGCAATCCAGACGCAATTCCCAACCGTTGAGGCGGTACCGCTCCTAAAATCGCTCCATTATTGGGCGATTGAAATATGCCCCAACCCAAACCGAGGGGAATTACCCGCAATAGATAATCGAGATCGCGCATTTGAGCATCGAGCGTACTGACTGCCAAAGAGCCAATCGTCATCAAAATCAAGCCAATCAGCATGATACTCCGAGTCCCAAAGCGATCGCTTAAATTGCCAGCTAGGGGTGAGACTAAGCCACCAATCACGGGCATAACCGCCATCAATAACCCAATCCGCTCGATCGGGTAGCGCATCACTAATTGCAGAAAAAAGGGAATCAGCAATGAACTCCCACCCAATGCCATAAATACCAGCCACCCCGTTAATAAACTCAAACTAAAAGTCCGAGAACGGAATAAACTAAAGTCCAGCATCGGTTGGCTGACGCGATTTTCTAGGGTGATAAATGCCGCTAATCCGATCGCGGCAGCACCTAATAAACTCAAGGGCAAACTACTCGTAAATCCATAACGTTGCCCCTCAGTCATCCCAACTGAAAAGCAGACTAAGACGATCGAAATTGCTAGCGAACCCCAAAAATCAAATCGCTGCTGGTGAGTATTTCTTGAACTATTAGGGACATATTTATAAACTACGAAACTTGCAAGAATCCCAATCGGTATGTTCACTAAAAAGATCGATCTCCACCCAGCAATTCCAATTAAAACACCGCCGATCGATGGCCCTAAAGCAATCCCTAAAGATACTACCGCTCCAATTACGCCCAGCGCTTTGCCCCGTTCGGTGGCGGGAAATACCTCAACAATGATTGCCGCCCCTAAAGCTGAAATCATCACCGCACCCAAACCCTGAAGTGCCCGCGCTCCAATCAATACTTCGATCGAAGGTGCCAAACCGCACAACAACGAACTAATTGTAAATACAATTAAACCGCCCAAATATAGCGGCTTCTTGCCAAACATATCCCCTAATCTAGCCGCACCCAATACTAGCGATGTCACTACTAATACATAACTCAAACCTACCCATTGAACTGTGGCAAAATCGGTACGTAAATCGACGATTAGAGTGGGTAATGAAATATTGACAATACTAACATCGATGGTATACATCAATACACCTAAGCTAATCCCCAGCATCACTCGCCATTTATCAACCGATCGATCGTAGAGTGGCTCTAAGTGTTGTTCTTCAGGTTGATGATTCATTGAATATCAAATTGTGGCGATCGGGTGGATATTTTTTACCACGGAGAAACTACTTGGGAGTGCCGATTTCGATCGGCTGGTAAGTATAACATTATCGCTCTTTTTTCTCGATCGTGTCTGTCAATAACTTCAGGAATCAGCCAGATATGTCACAATATAATTAGCCAACATGTACCAATTGGCGCTATTACCCGATCGCGTCAATTGACATGAAACTAGCGATGGAGAAGTACTCGCGATCGCGCCTCACTGGGATCGTCAAAGAGCTAGTTTGCTAGATTAAGATCGAATTATTCGAGTAAATTAGTCAAAGCAAGATTGTATTCTGCATAGTCTTTTACGCCTAGTACAGCTTGAACTTTCTCACCTGCTTTAAAATAGAGTACGACCGGAATATTTCTCAGTCCTAATTGTTTGGCAAATGGTCGGTTTACCTCGATATCTAGCTTGAAGATCTGCGCGCGATCGCCGTATTCTGCCGACAGTCGATCGATCGATGGCGTTACCAATTTACAAGGGCCACACCAGGGCGCAGTACAATAGACAACTAAAATATTCGCCTCGGCTAATCGAGTATTAAATTCTGCTTCATCTGCAATAAATTCAGCCATGTGGATTTTAAATATTTTTAGTTATCAATAGCAAGCTTGAGCCAACTCTATCACGTTTTTATTAGTACCAGGTTGGATGTCATCTGTGCCCGATCGACATCCAGCCTTTACAAGAGCGATCGGTCGGAGTCAAAATAGAGAGTCAGCATCAAAGAGGATCTAGCAACGTGAGTCAAGAATTTGACTATGATTTGGTAATTATTGGCGCGGGTGTAGGCGGACATGGTGCGGCACTCCACGCTGTCAGTTGCGGTCTGAAGACGGCAATTATCGAAGCGGGAGATATGGGCGGTACTTGCGTCAATCGCGGCTGTATCCCCTCCAAGGCACTGCTCGCGGCATCCGGCAGAGTCCGCGAACTAAAAAATGCTCATCACCTCAAAGCGATGGGGATTCAGGTAGATCATGTGCATTTCGATCGCGAGGGAGTGGCTGCTCATGCGAGTAATCTCGTCACCAAGCTACGCGGCGATCTGACTAATAGTTTGACGCGGTTGAATGTCGAAGTAATTCACGGCTGGGGTAAGGTGGTGGCATCCCAGAAGGTGAGCATCACGACACCGGAAGGCGAGAAATTTATTACCGCCAAAGATGTGATAATTTCCTCCGGTTCGATTCCCTTTGTTCCCCCAGGAATTGAAATCGATGGCAAGACGGTATTTACCAGCGATGATGCAATCAAATTGGAGACAATTCCCCAGTGGATCGCGATTATCGGCAGCGGTTATATCGGCTTAGAATTTTCCGATGTCTATACAGCATTGGGTTCGGAAGTCACCATCATCGAATTTTTCGACCAATTGATGCCGGGATTCGATACTGATATCGCTAAACTTGCCAAACGGATCTTAATCGATCCGCGCGATATTGACGCTCGCCCCAGCTTACTCGCCAAGCGCGTCATCCCCGGTTCGCCAGTCGTCATCGAACTAGCCGACGCCAAAACCAAAGAAGTCGTCGAGATCCTAGAGGTCGATGCTTGCCTCGTGGCGACGGGTCGGATTCCCGATACCAAAAACCTCAATCTCGAAGCTGTCGGGGTCGCCCTCGACCGCCGAGGCTTCATTCCAGTGAACGATAAGCTAGAGGTCTTAATCGATGGCGAACCCGTCCCCCATTTATGGGCGATCGGCGATGCGACTGGTAAAATGATGTTGGCTCATGCGGCATCCGCTCAAGGTATTATCGCCGTCGAAAATATCTGCGGTCGATCGAAACAAATCGATTATCAAAGCATTCCCGCAGCGGCATTTACCCATCCCGAAATCAGCTTTGTCGGGATGACAGAAACCCAAGCCAAGGAAGCCGGAACTGCTGGCGGTTTTGAGATCGCAGCGGTGAGAAGTTACTTTAAAGGTAACTCTAAGGCAATTGCCGAAGGTGAAGCCGATGGCATGGCGAAGGTGATCTATCGCAAGGATACTGGGGAAGTATTGGGTACGCACATTATCGGCTTACATGCGGCGGATCTGATTCACGAAGCGTCAAACGCGATCGCGCAACGCAATTCGGTACAGAATCTCGCCACTTACGTTCACGCTCATCCTACGCTGTCTGAGGTCTTGGATGAAGCCTACAAACGCGCGGCGGGAGTTCACTAATCTGTGGCTTCGTTCGGCAACCGCCCTCAAATGAATTTGGGGCTAATAGCGAAAGTCCACTGAAGTGGACTGCAAGAAGATTGGTGGTTTAGGGAGTTCATTTCAATGAACTTTAGCACGTTAGCCCGAAATTCCATTTCAGGGCGGTTATCGATCGAAGCAATTCGATTTACATTATTTATCTTATCGGGGTGTCTTTTGTAGGCACCCTTGATTTTTGGGTATTTTAAGATGATGGGATATGGGAGGATCGATCGTGACCGAAGAAGAATTAGAGCACAAAATTGAAACAGCAAGACTGAATGAACTCGAAAGACTATATTTGGGTGAAGAAGGACTTGCTAGCCTACCAGAAAGTATTGGACTTCTATCTAACCTCAACACTCTATATCTATGGGAAAACCAACTTGTCAGCCTACCAGAGAGCATTAGCAATCTCACTAATTTAAGTATCCTAGACTTAAGTGGCAATCAATTTAGTTATTTACCAGACAGTATCTGTAATCTTGCTAATTTAGACAGCTTAAATTTAATTGAAAACCAACTTACTAATCTCCCTGTAAGTATTGTTAATCTCTCCAACCTTACTGAATTACAGCTAGACAAAAATCCTTTGAGCGATCTGTCAATTTTACAAGATTTACCAAAACTAGTAGATGTTCTATTTCTAGGTACTTGGATTCCTCGTAGATATTGGACAAAATTGAGTGAGTGGGAATGCGAGTGGATATTAGAGGAAGAGAATGTCGCAATTAAACACGTATTAATTCAGCAGATTGGTTATGAAAGAATCTGCAAGGAATTAAATGCTATGGAGCTAGATAGTTGGCGAGAATATACGTTGCTTGAGATTGATGATATCGACCGAGTTTATGTTCGAGAGATTGCAGAACCAATAATCCTACTCAAGATGACTTGTCCATCGACGGGACATATTCATATCCTGCGCGTACAGCCAGAAATGACCAGTGCCGAAGCAGCGATTACCTGGGTTAATCATGGCATTCATCCCGACGAATTTAGCATACAGACTTGAATCGATCTTAGCTCCGTGCGAGTACCGCCCACGATTGAAATCGGGGCTAGTGGCGCAAAGTCCGCCTACGCGGACTAATTAATTTAACCAGACCGCGTAGGCGGACTTCGCATCACCAGCCGAGACTTCAGTCTCCAGGCAATTTCCCCTCAAAACTAGTGAAGCGATCGCGTCCCAGTGATAATCCAGTTAGAATAGAGATGGTAAACTTATCGCCAAAGATCGAAACGTGCGCGCAAAGATTCTCGCCTGGTTAAATGAAAATGTTCCTCCCAAACGAATCCAGCATATACTGGGAGTGGAACAGATGGCGATCGAGCTTGCCACACATTACCAGCTAAATACGGACAGTGCCGCCCAAGCCGGATTGATGCACGATTTGGCAAAATATTTCAAACCCCAACGTTTACTAGAACTAGCACGAACCGAAGGACTACCGATCGATGAAGTGGATATAGCCGCACCACACCTATTACATGCTGACGTGAGCGCAATTGTCGCACGGGATGAATTTGGAATCACCGATCCCGAAATCCTCCACGCGATCGCCGATCATACTCTGGGAAGACCGGGGATGAGTGCGATGAGTTGTATCATATTCCTAGCGGATACCCTCGAAGCCGGACGCGGCGATACTCCAGAGTTACAGGCTCTACGCGAACTCAGTTATCGAGATTTACATCAAGCCGTCTGGCGAGCCTGTGATTACTCACTTCAATATCTCCTCTCTACCCGCTGTCTCATCCATCCCCGCACGATTCGCACCCGTAATTGGGCGATGACTGGAGTTAGGGATTAGGCTTTAGGTTTTAGAGAGTTGGGATTAGAATTTAGAGTTACTTCTAATCACCAAAACCTAATATCCAAAACCTAATATCTAATCCTTAATATCTAATCCTTAATATCTAATACCTAACACCTAACACTTAATTGAATGACTGAAACTGCAACTTTGACAAATACCAACCAAACTACCGAACACACGATCGAGCAATTAGTATTCCTCGCGGCTGAAGCAGCAGACGATCGCAAGGCTGGCGATATGGTGCTGATTAATATCGCCGAAGTCTCGACACTGGCGGATTATTTATTGATTGTGACAGGGTTCTCGAAAGTGCAACTGCGGGCGATCTCTGGCTCGATTATCGATAAAATTGAGGAAGATTTCAACCGACTACCCTTGCGAACTGAAGGACAAGATCGCGGTGGTTGGGTGTTGATCGATTACGGTGATGCGATCGTCCATATCATGATGCCAGAGCAACGAGAATTTTATAATCTCGAAGCCTTCTGGGGACACGGTGAAATGGTGACATTGCCACAAACGACAGTAGACTAATGCGATCGATGAGTAATTCTAGTTCTTTTTGTCCGGTTCCAAAAGAGCAGCAGCCAATCAATGAATACCAAGAATTACAAACTTCTTGGTTTTTTGGTTGGGTGAAGCTAGACGCGGCTAAATACATCACTAAATTAATTTGGGTGGGGGTGTGGAGCTTAATTGTTACTGCACCTCTGGCAGCGGCTAGTTTTCCGATCGCCAAATACCCGCTGCAATTTGGGATCTGCGCGATCGGCGGTAGTTTAATATTTATTATGCTAGCGGCAATTAGATTGTACTTAGGGTGGATTTACGTCAAAAATAGATTGTATGGCGAATCGATTTTTTATGAAGAATCTGGTTGGTATGACGGTCAAACCTGGATCAAAACACCAGAAATCCTCACTCGCGATCGCTTACTCGTCAGCTATGAGATTCAACCCATTCTCAGCCGGATTAAAGCTACCTTTCTAGCTCTACTCGGCGCATTTATATCGGCTATTAGTTACTGGCTGCTATTTATTAACTAAAAGCCGATCGCTAATGTCATTGAATCTTGGCTCTTGTGCAAACTCGTACTTTTGAGCAGCATTGCTTTGAGTGAAGTTTTGCTACAGTCACAACAGCCTCTCTCACAAAAAATCAAGATTAATTATTAACTATTAATTATTAATTCTCAATTATCAATTCTCAATTAATTTAATAATGGCTCAACGTACTAAATCACCAGCAATTACCGTGCGTTTGCTGCGCGAAGGAATCATCGAATCCGTCCACCACGTTCAAGCTGTCGTCTGTGACAGCCGTGGACGCGTGTTATCGGTTGCTGGGGATGCCGAACATCCGACGTTCATT
>NZ_JANMZA010000231.1:0-5927 GCF_031382685.1 Chamaesiphon sp. OTE_8_metabat_110
GCCAGCATGGTATTTTACCTATTCGTCTACTTGTTTATGAATTTGGGTGCCTTTGCCTGTGTGATTTTATTTACACTGCGGACGGGTACCGATCGGATTAGCGATTATGCTGGTCTATATCAAAAAGATCCCTTCCTCACCCTAACACTGAGTATCTGTCTGTTGTCGCTCGGTGGGATTCCCCCGTTAGCTGGTTTCTTCGGCAAGATTTACATCTTTTGGGCAGGTTGGAAAGCAGGTGCCTATGGACTGGTATTACTCGCCCTAGTAACTAGTGTCGTTTCGATTTACTACTATCTCCGCGTCGTCAAGATGATGGTAGTCAAAGAACCCAACGAAATGTCCGATGTCATCAGAAACTACCCAGTTACCAATTGGAATATCCCCGGAATGCGCTCGCTCCAAGTGGCTACCATCGCCACATTGATCGCGACATCCCTCGCAGGCATTCTCTCCAATCCCCTCTTTACGATCGCGAATAATTCAGTGAGCAACACGCCGATGTTGCAAGCGAGTTTGGAACGACAAGTGGCAGTGAAGTAGGAAGAAGTGGATAGTGGATAGTGAATAGTGGATAGTGGATAGTAGGAAGAAGTGGATAGTGAATAGTCGTTAGATGTTTTTTACACCCCATACTTTCATCGACGCTCGCTGCCTACCAATAACTATTCACTATCCACTATTCACTATCCACTAATCCCATGCGAATCGTCTTCTTCGGTACTCCCCAATTTGCCATTCCGACATTGGAGCAACTGCTCGCCGATTCACAATTTCAAGTGGTGGGGGTAGTGACGCAGCCAGACAAGAATCGGGGGAGGGGGAATCAACTATCGCCATCGCCAATCAAACAGGTGGCTGTCGCACATCAGCTCCCGATTTGGCAACCAGCGCGGATTAAAAAAGATCCCGACACGATCGCGGCACTCCGCGACCTGGGAGCAGATATATTTGTAGTAGTAGCCTACGGGCAGATTTTATCTCAAGAAATTCTCGATTTGCCCAAATTGGGCTGTATCAATGTACATGGCTCGCTGTTGCCAGCGTATCGCGGCGCGGCACCGATTCAACGCTGCTTGACGGATGGGGTGACGCGCACGGGGATTACAACCATGCTGATGGATGCGGGGATGGATACTGGTGCCATGCTCCTCAAGTATGAAACCCCAGTCGATCTCTTCGCTAATGCCGATCGATTGGCGGCAAAATTGGCCGTCGAAGGTGCGCGACTACTAGTTGAGACGATCTATAGCCTCGATCGGATTACACCGATGCCCCAGGAGCATTCAGCGGCAACATTCGCACCACCCATTCAGAAATCAGAATACACGATCGAGTGGACGCGATCGAATATTTCGATCCACAATCGAGTTCGCGGCTTCTATCCCAATTGTGTCGCTACCTGCCGCGCTCAGCCGCTGAAAATTATGGCTACAGTACCGCTAGCTGCCGAGTTTCAAGCAGACTTAACTCCAGCGATGCAGAAGTTATTACCAGAAATTGAAAGTTTAGATTTGAGTAACAGTGTACCTGGCACAGTCGTCAAAATCGCCAAAGGTTTAGGGCCAATTATTCAGACTGGCTCTGGTTGTCTGCTATTGTGTGAAGTTCAACTCCCCGGCAAACGTCCCCAATCCGGTACCGATTTAGTCAATGGTACGAGATTAGCTGTCGGTGAAATTTTGGCATAAGCCACACACCAGACACACTACAAATTAGGCAACGCTCGATAATTATCAATTATCAATTATCAATTACTGTCTCGCTCCCGTGACGATAAACGTCACTCGAAAGGCAATATTCGTCGCGTGATCTGCCATGCGTTCGAGATGGCGGATGGTAAGTGCGAGTAGGATTGTCGGCTCGATGGAGCCTTGAAGATTAGTTTGAGTGGCTAAAGTCTGATAAATCTCATCATAGGCGCGATCGACATCATCATCGAGCCTGTGAATCGTCGGGCCAGCCATGCGATCGAGATTGGCTAATGCTGCTAGACTAGCTTCTAGCATTGCCCGCGCATGGTGCGACATCTGTTCGATCGCGGGTAGGCAAGGATGAGTAGGGTAGGGAAACAATTTGAGCGAGATTTGACTGATATCTTTGGCATAATCCCCAATTCGCTCTAAGTCTCGCACCATTTGCATAAAGGCGCTCAGTCGCCGCAAATCTTGGGCAACAGGAGAGGCAATCGCCATTAGTTCCGCGCATTCCAGCTCGATTTGATGATAAAAGCTGTCGATCTTGCGATCGATTTTCGGAATCTCTTCAGCGATGCCGATTTCTCGCTGAAATAGCGATCTGTGCGCCAGCCGAAATGACTGCTCGACTAAAGCTCCCATCAACAACATGTCTTGTTCTAGGCGGCGGCTACGATGTCTAAATTGTCTAGATTCATTCAATGAATAAGATATAGTCACATTTCCAAGTATTAAGACGAGCGGATTGTAGGATGATTTACGTTCGGAGCTGTCATCCACTCCGGACCATATATTCAATACCTATTTTTATATTAGCGAGCCTAGTGAGTTAATTACTGTCTTAAATATCACTATATCTGAAAATTATCGAGCTGTCATTTTTATGCCGATGACGATTCCGCAAGGCGGAGGCTACGCCAACGATTAAATGCGACGAACAATTTCTTGAGTGTTAGCTGCGGTCATAAATGGCACAATTGCCATAGTAATTTTTAGATCGGGCATCCATACATTCGTCCTTAATTTATACTTAATGTACTTAATTAAATGTTGAATGTCCCTCACTAGTTGGCAACGCGATTTGGAGCCAAGCGCCATGAGTTTTGGGGTGATTATTGGCGACGATCGTGCCGTGGTGGGCGAGAATAATTTGTCTGACGATCGCTAGTCCCAAGCCACTACCAGTTGTTTGTGAATGGCGCTTACCAGCCTCCGTCTCGCTCCGCTGGCGCGAGACATCGCCGCGATATAACCGATCGAAAACATAGGGGAGATCGCTAGCTGTAAAACCAGCACCATCATCATAGAGATCGATCGAGACTGAATTTGGCTCGGTATTATCACCAAGTCGAGCTGATTTTAACAGATGAACATCGAGCCAAATATGTCCGCGATCGGGAGAAAATTTCAGGCTATTATCAAATAAATTAATTAATACTTGCGTAAATCGACCTTTATCGATTTCTAGGATTAATTGCGCTGGTCCCGTATAGACAAATTCGATTTGGCGCTGCTTGGCAATTGGTTCTAAAGTATGCCAAGTATCATCAATGAGCTGTACCACGTCAACTTCCGTCAATTTTAACGAATGAGCAGCCGCGTTTTCTAACTGACTCAGTTCCAAAAAATGTTGAACTAAATCGATTAAGCGATTAGTTTCTTGCAAGATCCGACTCGCCCAACGAGTCAACTCCGGGGGCAGTTTAGATTCTAATGTTTCGGCAATCAGGTGAATAGCTGTCAGGGGAGTCCGAATTTCATGAGCGAGATCGCCTAGCCACCGCTCCCGCGCGGCATCGGTATCTACTTGTTGCTGCTGGCTCTCGATAAATACGCCAATGGCACCATCGTCGAGCGGCATCCCACTAGCTGCAATCCAAATCGACTGGGAATTTGCGGCTTCTTGATACCCAAAATGAAACTGCCAAACTAATTCCGCCGCTACCTGTTGCGATCGAACTTTAGTGATTAAGCGATCGAGTTCGTAGGAACGGACTAATTCTAATAATAGTCTGGTTTGTCCGGGCTGCCACCGCTGAATTTGGAGGAGCTGTTGCGCCTTGTGGTTGCACCATAACACTTGATTGTCAGCATCGAGCTGCAAGTAACCAATCGGCGCATCTTGGAGTAAAGATTGCCACGTAAATAACTGTTGCTGAAGCTGCTGATGTTGTTGTTGACTGATGACGATCCGCCGTCGTAACTGTGATACGATCGGGAGCGAGATATCTTCATGGTAGTCGGATGTCTCCATCACCGCCAATACCTGTTGCAGTTGCCGTTTGGCGTCAGCATCCCGCCATAAATAACCACCACTGGCACCGACAACGATCCCCATGATGACCGAAAGCGAGATGATTAGAAACATGGCTCGATAGATGGGTAAATACTGACACCGATCTGTACCGACTCCAGAGCCGCTAACAAATCTTGCCAGAAGCTAGGATCTAGAGTTCGTCGGCTAGCGAGCAGATCCTAGCCACATTAGAGCTAGCATCCAAATACTATCATACTATGAATTGTAGTTAAGTTTAGCATGACCGAGCTTCGAGCCGATCGCGTTAGGGGCCTGCAAACACGGCGTTTTCGATATCTTGACGACTCAGCGAATATTTGAAGGTGCGATAAATACTCGGATTGCCCGAGGTCAGAGGGGTGGGGTTATCGGCAGTGGCATGATAGCGAACGGTAAGTTCTTCGATATCCAAACACACTTCAGCGCGCCAATCTGGTCTGGTAATATGCCAGCAGTGCAACTCACTATCATCTTGTTCGCAACCCATTGAGAGCAACCATTGCTCGATTTCAGGCAGGGGATGATTGTACAACGGGGTATCATCAGTCGGTAGTAAGGTCATGGATGAATTGATAATTGATAATTGATAATTGATAATTGATAATTGGCGTTGCTCAATTGTGGTATGGTTCGCTCTTCAGTCCCGCCTTCGCCTCCGGCTCTGGCTCCCCTCTCCCAAGCTTGGGAGCGACCCAAATCGCGCTGAGGCTTCCTCAGCGTGCGTTTCACCAAGCAGGGCTAAATCTATGCTTCATACCTGAATTCAGCAATGCCAATAATTAATATTTTTACCGAGCGTAATTTTCGCCGATCGATTACCATTTTAGACCGATATCCGCTCTAGCTGCTAGGAAATCGGGCGAGCGGCGATAATCTGTGCCAACTCAGCGGGGGTATTACAGTTTGCCAGCCAGCGGGGATCGGTGACGACTAACTCAGTGACTACCTGCTCTCGGAGCCAACCTTGAAACGATCGACCGCCCCGATCGATGTACATGCGCAACGAGCGGTGGCAAATTTGCCGATAGCAGCCAGCTAACGCCTCCCACCCTTTGTCTGGGTGTTTGGGGAGATAAGCAATGCTCCCAGGGGCGACAGCAGGCAATCCATCGATCCAGGATTGGATCGCTAAAGTTGATAAATTGGGCAAATCGCAAGCGAGAGTCAATACCCAAGGTGTCGAAATTGCCGTCAGTGCTTGTGAAAAAGCCAGCAACGGCCCGCAGTCTGGCGATCGCTCGGGAATGAATTCACAATCCTCCGGTAAAAGTGACTGATATTTATCCGCCCAGGGGGTAATTACATAGATTTGCGGGTGCAGCGATCGATCGCGATTTCCGAGATCCTCACAGCCAGCCACAGCATCATAAATCCGCCGAATTAATGGCACTCCATCGATCTCAATGGTAGCCTTATCGCGACCCATCCGCGAACTTCGACCACCAGCGAGAATCAGTACCGACACAGATCGATCGTCCACAAGACACTGGAATGAATGGTTAGTAACCTAATGGCAGCTTGGATTTGGGGGCAGCAGACGCAGGACTAGCCGAAGCTCTAATGGGACGTTGTGGCGCACCAGTAATGAATACCATCTGCTTGGGGCTGGGATCGACTAAGCCACTCTTAGGTTGCTGTGCCTGTTGTGCCAAGTCCTGCTTGATATTTTCCGCGATGACAGCTTGTTGATGTTCTTGCGTTTGGAATCGCTTTAATTGCTTGTGTTGTGCTTTCCACATATCTTGAGTCCGTGCGGTATGCCCATAGACAACGACACTCAGCCCCAATACGCTGCAAAAAACGATCGCTGCACCCTTTTGAACTGCAAGCAGCGATGTGAGCCAATCTGGGGCTGAATTTTGGGGTAATTGCCTGACTTGTGGCTGGAGCTGAGGAGAGTTGACTCCCACCACCGGAGATTTGGGGGCGCGTGT
>NZ_JANMZA010000251.1:0-6328 GCF_031382685.1 Chamaesiphon sp. OTE_8_metabat_110
TGCCATGTCTAGAGCGTCCCAGATCGAAAGTTGAACGACTACTGGCATTATGCTTGACGACGAAAGACGATTCTGGGCATCGTAGTCTTCATTTGAGAGCCTTGTGAGACGTTTGCAACCTCAATTGATTCCTTCACTTCATCATCAATCGTATGCGGCGGTTGATGAGCTATCTCTAAATATTCAACCACCTCTTCCATGCCGCAATCGATTGGATAGATTTCAAGCAATTCTAATAAGCTAATCTCCGAGCGAGATTCGAGTGCCGTAGCAATTTGGGCGAGTAATTTTTGCTGCATTATGAATTAGTTATGAGGAACTTGGAAAAAGCCAACTACTGCTGGCAGAGAAAACAAGGACGAACCGGACACTGTTCGGGACTTATTAACACCTGAGACGCAAACTTTTTAAATCCATACTCAGTATCTAATACCGTCAGAGCCTGCCGGAGATACTCGTGAACTTGAGCTGGCAACCATCCCGCACAATGAACTGGCTGCACCACTGCTAACTTATTATGCCCATCCCAGACCTCAATTCCGATCGCATGAATCGGCGAATCTTCCCTACTCTCCCGCCACACCTGTAAGACTCCATAATTTACCTGGGGCACGGGAATTTGTTGCTTGGTTTCAATCCGTTTTCGCGCCCGTTTCTGATTGATTCGATCGCGATTATTAATGTAAAAACGTCGAGCAGTGCAAAGTTTATCATCCCAGCAGTTAGGATGTTTAGCCCTAGCTTCGACTGGGGATAGGGGGGCACAGCGGAGACATTTAGCAGGGGTTTCTCTAGATTTAGCCACCCACATCTTCCCCCCACTCAATCGCACCTAGTTCGGCCTCTAGCTCTGTGGTTGAAGGTAATTCTAACTGTAAGGGATCGGGTAAGGATTTAGTCAACGCCTCCGTCCACTCAGCTACCCCCATCGGTTTATTGATATCCCGCAGCGCATATTCCGCCACCACCCCATTTTTAGACCGACACAACAATATCCCAATCGTCGGCTCATCGTTGGGATGGCGCAACAAATCGTCCACCGCTGATAGGTAAAAATTCAACTTCCCTGCATACTCTGGTTTGAATTCATCCACTTTCAACTCAATCACCACATAGCAGCGCAGTTTGAGATGGTAGAACAGCAAATCCAGTCGAAAATCCTGACCCCCTACCTCTAAGGGAAACTGTTTGCCTACGAACGCAAAACCCGCCCCCAGTTCCAATAAAAACTTCTCGATATGGAGTTCTTGGTATTCAGTACTGAGTCGATCCATGCGGGTTTGAGGGGATTACCATTTGCAAGCGTTGTTTTGAAGAAATTCAATCAGCTATCTTAAATTACTCTTCAGGACGCTCAATCCCAATCGATTGAATTCTTAAATCGCAAATTTCTTTGAATATTTCTAACTTTTCGCGATCGGTAGCAGCTCTAAAAATCTCGGCAACTGCAATCGCGGCTTTACTTTTAGGTTCTGCCGTAGCCTGTTCTTGCAGATCTTCGGTACGTCTGGGCACAAAAACAATAAAGTCAGCAGGTCGATAGCAATCTGAATCTCTTGCTGACTGAATCTTTACTTCTAGCTCCTCTATAGTTCTGGCAGAATGAATGATTCTACCATCCTCAAATAAAATCCACTTTCCGCCATGTTCTTTTACTAGCACATTTAAGCAGTCACGAAAATGACCGCGTTGTTTCTGTAAATAATTTTCAGATTCTAAATGTAGAAAGAGATTGTAAATAGAGTAAGTAATTCCCTCTCCTCGATCGTCCTCACCATGTATCAACAATCTTCTGGAAGTTTTACCCCGATTGAGATCGTACATCCGATCTTCAAAACTTATGGCTTCTGACATCGCCTCTAATTCTAGACCTTGAAACTCTCTATTGGTGTTAGAATTGGAAATAATAGCACTGATTCGATCGTTCATTTCTATAAAAACTCCCAATAATTAAAAATACTGCTGCATCTATTCTTCTCCAGTCGTTGTTTCACATAGCCCTTTTAATGACTTTAATACCGATGCAGATTGCTGGCGTTTTACTGCACCTCGAATAAACGGCTGGAGATAACTATCAAGATGTCCCTGTTCGGGATCGTTGAGTTCGGTCGTTAGTGCCGTCAGATAATCTACCTTATCTGTTTGTTTCCACTCAATACTGATTCCTGCCCGATAAGCTAATTCTGCATGAAGCACCATAATAGCCCGTCCATTGCCGTCTAGGAATGGATGTGCATGAGCCAGCAGCCCCATTACGTATCCAGGTCGTTCGCGCATAAACGGTAAATCTTGACCCCGATCTAAAGCATATTCGCCAGCACGTCTGACATCTCGTGGGTGGGCAAACATTCGATCGTAGCCACCTTTAGTAATGTTGAGATCGGGAGCCGTTGCCAATCTGTCTTCACCTGCCCAAGGGTAAATATCCCCGAACAAGGTCTTATGGATGCTCAGAATATGCTTGTATTCGATAAATTGAGTCGTCGCCAAAGCATCGATTGCGCTTTTGATATTTTTCTTAAATGACTTTTGCTCCAGGGCCTTAACTGCTGCAACGTCTTTACTACCATATATATTCCGCAGGTAGCCTCGTTCTTCAAAGTCTCTAAACGGATCGAAAGTCATTATTTTCGCTCGTGCAAATACTGAAGATGCAGCAATCCGTTGTCCTTGCCCGTAAGAATTCCTGCCCGATCGAGTTCGAGCAACAGCAGCTCTGTCTCATCTAATTCAACCTCCGCATCAGAAAGTCGTGAGTATGTATCTGCTAACTCATCAAGTTGTGTTTTCTCGTAGGTAATGTCATGTTGTGCTGCCAGCAGATCGATCTGCTGTTGGGCAGTTAAGTCAGCGATCGTGCGAACTGTTGTCATTTCAAATACCGATGGTGAGGTGGTTTTGACTACTCGATATTATATCACGATCGCGTCGATCGCCTAAATCTTGTCTAATAATAGTCTAACGTATGGAAATGCTTCTTTTCCGATGTTCAGTTTGCCGTTTTCACGACCTGCCAAGGCAGCGCTTACGCTATCGAATGCCCATTTCAGCCCCTTCTACTCACCAAAATTGCATATTCCCTCGAAAAGGGAGATTAGTGGGCGGCAGGATCCGAGTAAAAATCTCCAAGACGATCTGTTAAATGTCAAGGGGTTAGACGTGACAGGTTATTGTCGGGTAGGTGTCGCGAAAGCCGTTCTCAGATCGAAACGACAAGTAACGATCGGTTGCGACAGGGGCACCAAAAATAGAGCCGTTAGGAAGATTGAGAATTGTTTAGGCGATCGCTAGCAGCCTGCCGACGATAACTTTCAGCTTTAATCTCAAAGAGCGTGCCATGATGAACTAATCGATTACCTCCGGTAGGCTATGCCAACGACAGCAGCAACAGTCATCATTGAATCCACAAAGATTGAATCCCACTGACTGAAAGGCTGGTTCGCAGTAATGAGCAAACTCTTACGCTCATAGCGATGAGCGATTAACTCAAACAACACCGAAGTTTCAGCCTCAGACTTCTTGACATTCCGGTGGGGAGAGCCGCTTCGGTTAGACCCCGCTGTAACCGGAGAGCGTTGCGACGACTGGTTTCCAGTTCGCATAATGTGAGTAAGAATTTGGCATAAGACCATTGCTCCTGCATAGCTTGGTGTTCGACAGACTCCCAATGAGCGAGCATGTGGGACAGTCGGAGTTGTTTGAGGTGGAGTAGGAGGTGCTGATAAGGGTTCTGGGCAATAGTCGGGGCTATCGATTCGTTCGGTAGCGTTAGAGTCAAGGAGTCGGTCATAGCTGGCACTTGGATGATGTGTGCGTATTGCCAGCCGCTGTAGCCCAGTCGGTAATGGTATGACAGATGCTCGAATGGTGTTCCAGCGATGGTAATCTCGATCTCTTTGAGTTGGGTGAAATCGGAGAATCCTATCAAACCTGGCTCATGACGTAATTCAAACATCACTTCAGGACTCGGCCCATGTATCGCTTTCCACGTTTGAACTCTAATAGTTCGGGCAGCTCAAGCATTGAGTCGCCATGCTGACATCAAAACGCTGTCGCTATACGATGATAACCTCCACCAGCATCAAAAAGGAGCCACCGATCTGTTGGGTAGTTTACTTGATGAGTGAATGGTCAAAGATAGAGTTCCGTCGAAATAGATCTGGATCTCGATCTATTTCGATCTCATCTGATAAAATCGTTACTGAAGCTGGAATACAGGCAATTAATTAGCGAACTCTATCAAAATTGTGTTCTCTGAAACTGTTTTGGTGTAAGGGTTGCAGGAATTAAAGAGCGATTTAGTTTCGGATCTCGATCTATTTGGATCTCTACATCCACCACTCGCACCCAACACAACATGCAATCGGTCGTCATTATTCATCATCAAACCTCAGTAAATTAAAGTTGGGAGTTGGGGAAATCATCAGTACTTGGCCGAGAGATTACGCTCAACTTTCGCAGCCTTCGCTACTAGTACGATCCCCATCGCCAAAAACCATAGTTGCAAAACACTCACCGAGATCGAGATAAACGCGCCCAAATCCACGCCGAACAACCTGGCTAATTGAACGCCTAATAACGTTGCAGATATCAGCCCCAAAAATCCCAGCCAGCGGGGTAATATTCTGGTTTGCAAAATTCTTAACGATACGATCGCCAGCCACAATCCGGCAAATAAACTGACACCTAAAACTTCGCCTACCGAGCCAGCATAGTCATTGAGAGCGCGATAGACGACTGCGATCGATTCACGAGTACCCGTAGAGATAGTGGGATCGGTGTAAAGTGTCGCTAAAGCAGGCATTGCCACCAACCACCGAATTATTCCCAAGCAACGAGCGACAGTCGAAGCGATTCCAAACCCATTCGCGACATGCAGCCAGATTGAATCGGTTTCCTCATTACTCAGCACCCGAATCGTCAAACTGGCAATAACCCAAAATAGAATCGAGTAAATTAAATAAACGAGATAGCCAAACCTCACTGCTGAGGAATGTTCGACCAGCAATGGTAGAATTTTATCAGCCGGGTCGCTCAAACTTTTCGGCCAGTTAATCGCACTGCCTAAAACTGAGAGTGGGACAAAAATGAGCAGACTTTCAGCAATCAGCAACCAGCCTGCGATCGTAAATAAAGACTTTTGAGGGGATACCATAAAACTTTAGAAACATTCCTAAGAATATATTAACATTCCTAAGAATGTTGTCAAGAATGTCCTATCTTCATGTCTTGGAAATATTGGTGCGATTGGGCTATGCTAGATAAGTAAATCCTTTACCGTGTAGAGATTTCCTGAATTTTTGCTAAAAAGCTATGAATTGTCACGAACCCGAAAAACTCAGACAAATTTTGATTTGGATTGGGGTGGCAAATCAGTTAACGGCAACAAGATTCGAGCGATTGATGAGTGAAAGCAATTTGCCATTGCCGCAATTTACAATGCTGAACCACTTTAGCCGCGATCCACAGCAGCGTTACACTATCACCCAGCTTGCCGCAGCTTTTCAGGCAAATCAACCTGCTATGACCAAAACGGTGCAGCATTTATTGGAAAAGGGCTATTTGGAGTTCCAAGTCAGTCAGGAAGATAAGCGAGTTAAATTTCATTCGATTACAGCCGCAGGTTTAAATGCACACCAACAAGCGATCGCCCGCATCGAACCTGATGCCCAGCTCATCTTTGCCGAATGGAGTGCTGAAGAGATTGAGACGTTGCACAAATCCATGTTTCGCTTGAAGAACTGGCTCGACGATCGCCGCGATACAGTAGCGAGTAGTAAGAATGAAACATAAGTGTATCGATTGCAATAACAATCTGAAACCACTGCTCCGTTAGGATTTGCTCGTGAGCAGTATCCACACTACATTTTTCGATGCTTAAATACTTGTTGACAGGACTATCCTTAAAAGGTATACTAAGTGTATGAGCAAAATAAACATGCTTCAGCATTCCACCCTCCATGAAGAATTAGGCGAATTTCAGCCCTTTCAAGTGCCCGAACAGGAAGCTTATCTCAATCTCGTGCGGACTCATGCTCTGCTGAGTGATGAGGTGGCAGAACTGTTCAAACAGCATCATCTTTCGCAGCCCCTCTATAACGTGCTTAAAGTGCTTGCACGGATGGGAAGTACTGGAATGCCGAGTCAGTCAATTGCTCAGTACATGGTGGCACGAGATCCTGATATCACTCGTTTGGTCGATCGGTTACAAAAGGATGGGCTAATCGAACGCGAACGGGATGAACGAGATCGTCGGATTGTTCGAGTCAGAGTAACTCGATCTGGATTGGAGGCGATCGAAAAACTCGATCCCCTAATCTGGAAGTTG
>NZ_JANMZA010000357.1:0-3298 GCF_031382685.1 Chamaesiphon sp. OTE_8_metabat_110
GATGTCAAAAACTGCTCGATTTGCAGTGGAGTCCTCAGATGATAGACATCCTTAATACTTTTAGCCTGTTCGATATACTCGCGATATTTGGGAGTCAAATGTCGATCGCACAACCACAACGCACGATAACTATTTATCGAACTCTTCAAGATCGGACTATGTTCTGGCCAGCCTGCTGGTGGATCGAAACCACCTGTTAACATTCTTTTAGTCACCCACCAAAAATGTAAATACAGTGGCAAATCGACAAATACCAAACTATCTGCTGCCTCCAGTCGCAGCCAGAGTGTTTCCATACAACCAAAGCCATCAATAATCTTTTCTCCTTTGCATCTAATCAGATCGATTAATTGGCTCTCAATTACCAAGCTCACGATCGCGCATCGAGATTAACTTGATATGTGACACTGTTTGCGTTAAATTGTGCGCTCCGAACGAGGATGATATATTTTCCTGCCTCTAGATTATTGCGGGTAAATGAGTGAGAAAAAGAACCCGAACTTTTAGCAATTACTTGACCCGATCCGCGCAGTAATAATAAATCAGTTCTGCCCGCACTATTACCAGTTATGCGTAGATTAGCGCGACCAGTAAGCGTAAATTGTCGGAAATCTTGAAGATCGTCGGTGGCAGTGACATCACCTTTAATCGTCCGCGCTCCTGGGCTATTCAAATTGCCTTCGTCATCTGCATCTCGGACGCTATTATCGAAATCGGGGGTTGCCAAGACTGGAGTAGCCAATCCAGTGCAAGTTAATAAACTGATTAATGTGAGGTTGAGACAAGATTTGAAGAAATTCATCACGATCGTTCCTGTTTTAATTGTGGGTTAGGATGAAGGTGTTAACCTGCTCCATGTCTTTTAGAATAAGCTGCCACAAATAGTTTGACAGCCAGAAAAGATCGGGAAAAGTCTGGTGTTGACGATCGGAAAAGATCGGATCGTCATTAGTTAAAAACTTCGATACAATAAAGTAGTCAAATCTTTTACAGGAGATTTAATATGCGTCATCTCAAATATTACGTCGCTTGTACTGTAGATCGATTTATCGCCCATCTAGATGGTACGCATGATGGTTTTCTGACGGAAGGAGAGCATTTTACCGATTTAATTGCAGCATTCCCCGAAACCTTTCCCGCACAGTTTCGCGACGTACTTGGCATTAGTGGTGAGAATAAGTGCTTCGATACGGTGTTGATGGGACGCAGGACTTATGAAGTGGGATTAAACGTAGGGATTGCTAACCCTTATCCACAGATGCAGCAGTATGTCTTTTCGCGCACTCTGAGAGCAAATCTAGACCGAAATGTCGAGCTAATTTCAACCGAGCCTGTGGCAGTTGTCCGAGACTTGAAACAACAACAGGGCAAGGATATTTGGTTGTGTGGTGGTGGCGACATAGCCACGACGCTATTTTCAGAAATTGATGAATTGATTCTAAAAGTCAATCCCCTCCTGCTCGGATCGGGTATTCCCTTATTTGCAGGTATTTTCAAACAAACTGTTTTGGAACTCACCAAGAGCAAGTTCTATAACAACGGATTTATGTTGCTTTACTATCAGGTGAAACATTAAAAATATGGGTAAGAATATTTGGTTGTGTGGTGTGGCAATTTCGCAGCTTACTTCGACTAACGTTGCCCATCACCCGCTGCGAACAAATAACGAAAAGACTTGAAACGGTCGGGTGCAAGCGGATTGTTAGACCGCACTGTTTGCCTGAAGAATTGATAAAATAATGGAAGCAGTACTTATAGGAACGAGAACTCATGCTTAATCACACTTCAATCATCAGCGCGTCTACTGACGTTATGGGCGGTACTCCAGTCTTCGCTGGGACTAGGGTTCCTGTTCAGACACTTTTAGACTATCTCAAGGCAGGCGAGTCGATCGACGATTTCCTAGATGGATTCCCAACTGTGAATAGAGAGCAAATCGTCGCTTTCTTAGAAGAGGCAGGAAAACAGCTTGTCAGCATGGTAGCATAGCATGAAGATTCTGTTAGACGAGTGCATCGATCGCCGACTGGCAAGAGAGTTTGTTGACTATGAGGTGAAAACAGTTCCTCAAATGGGATGGGCAGGTATAAAAGATGGACAACTTCTTGTTCTTGCAGAAGCAGAGTTTGATGTTTTTATCACAGTCGATCGCAACTTGTCGTTTCAACAGAATCTGCCACAGTTTGAGATTGCAGTAGTTGTTTTGCAAGCTCTATCCAATCGTCTAGCCGATCTCAAGCCTTTAGCACCAAAGATTTTAGCAATTTTGGGCGAAGTTGCTAAAGGGCAAGCTACGATAGTTAGCACGTAAAATAAGAATGTATGGTGAGCAAATTTAGCAGTGGAATTGTCGATCGCCAGCTCTCTGAAAACTGGGGCGTTACACGGAAAAATATTAGCTCAAAGCTTGATTAGTCGTTAATACTTTCCGAGTATTATCCCAGACTAGCATAATATTCAGAAAGTTTCTGGATATCACTTGAAATGGGGACATTATCTGGAACTAAAATTGTACCGAATTGTTAGACGGCTTTTTTCTAAAATGCTTGCAGAACATAGAACGTATAACCATAGGAGTCGCTAAATCGTTCAAACATTCGCATCTCTGCTTCAGTTTCTTGAATAACCGATTGTCTTGCAGACAGGCTCCGCCAACGAGTAATTGGGGTAATTTCGATCTGCTGCATCCGTTCGCGCAGGGGTTCATAGTAATTGACCCACCAAGCCTGACTCGGTAGCCGATGGGTTGCCAGTACGCTAAAGCCACACCGATTTGCCCGGTCGATATTCTCAGCCTCAGTCCCCATCATTGGATAGGCATTTTGCCAATACGCGATCGCCGGATCTGGCGCACGATCGATAAACCAACTCAGCTCAGATATAACGGCAATCCCGCTGTCAGCAACTAGCGGTCGCCAGAGTTTAAGACCCTGCTCGAACCCAAGATGGTAAATCGCTCCCTCAGACCAAAGCAAGTCAAACACACCCACCGATCGATCGAGCTTACCCATATCACCATGAATCGGCACGATTAAACGATCGATACCGAGCTGTTTTGCCCGCGCTGTCAATTCGTCGATAAAAACCGCAGATGAATCGACCGCCACGACTGGACTCTGATAGTGTTGTGCCAGCAGCAATGCACCAGCACCGCTGCCACATCCGAGATCGGCAATTCGCGGCTGGATGGGCAAAGTAGGCAGAAGGCTCATAATATGCCGAGAGAATTCAGTTTCACCTGGCCCTTGACGATCGAGTCCACGGTGTTGTTCGTTTTATGCAGGATTTTACTAAGTTT
>NZ_JANMZA010000375.1:0-19375 GCF_031382685.1 Chamaesiphon sp. OTE_8_metabat_110
AGCAAGCCAAGTTGCTAGTTAACCCAAGTTGCTACCTGCAACCTAAGCGGTTAGAAACCGTTCCTCGGAGTGCAAAGTCCGCCTACGCGGACTAATATGTCAGTCCGCGTAGGCGGACTTTGCAACACTAGCCACGATTTCAATCGTAGGCGTTCTACAAAGTAGCAACGATAAGTTATGTATGCAAACGCCTAAAGCCTAAAACCCAAAACCTAAAACCTAAATCATGACTCCTTTATCTTCGGAATTGCCCGATCGATCCGATGTCAACGCTAACCAGTTTGGTATTTCCGCCAATCGTCAGCTCTTTGGCAAAGTGATGACTGGTCTAGTCTTTGCCTGTGTGGCGATTTCGATTATTCCCCTGGCTTCGATTCTGTTTATGGTCATTGCCAATGGCTTGGGTAGCATCTCCCCTGCCGTGTTTACCGAGCTGCCACCTGCGGCTGGAATGCAGGGCGGGGGCTTTCGCAACGCGATCGTTGGTACCTTACTCACCTGCCTGATTGGTGCCCTCATTAGCATACCTTTTGGCGTTCTCAGTGCCATTTACACGGTAGAATTTAGTCAGGGTAACTGGATCGCTCATTTTGTCAGGTTTTGCACCAATGTCTTGAGTGGTGTCCCCTCGATTATTGCGGGACTATTTGCTTATGGCATCGTCGTCTTACTGACGGGTGGTTTCTCTGCCGTCGCTGGTGGGGTAGCCCTTTCGGTGCTAATGCTACCGACTATTATTCGGACGGCTGAAGAGGGACTAAAATCTGTCCCTAAAGCTACCAGACTGGCGGCTGTCGGCGTCGGAGCGACTAATTTTGAAACTGTTACTCAAATCGTCCTCCCCGCCGCATTGCCATTTGTCGCGACAGGTGTAACGCTGGCTGTCGCCAGAGCTGCTGGCGAAACGGCACCACTACTGTTTACCTGTTTGTTCAATCAGTATGACATTCAAGGGCTATGGCAGCCGACGGCAACCCTATCGGTACTGATTTATAACTTTGCAATTTCTCCATACAAAAATCAACAGCAACTAGCTTGGGTAGCTGCTTTACTGATTTTGGTATTAATTCTAGCAATTAGTATCATCGCTCGGGTGGTTTCGCGGCGCAAGGTTTACTAAGTTTTCCGCGATCTGGTAGCGGGATGAGTTACTTTGGGCAGATTGAGGGCATCCTAATCGGGAGCGGTACCCAACTTGTGTAACAATAAACACATTCTGCCTTTACTTAAAGACATTAGCCAGCCGTCGCCACTACTATCTCTTAAAAGATTATCGGGGGATGTCATCCCCGCTTCCATCGGACTTTTATCCTCTATCTCCTAATTTTATGACAGCTCTGACGGACAAGGATATCGTAATTAAGACAGATAACGTCTCGATTTTCTACGGTGCCTTCCAAGCGGTGCGGAACGTCTTTCTAGATATTCCCAAGAATAATGTTGTCTCGTTCATTGGCCCTTCTGGTTGTGGCAAGAGTACCCTGCTACGTTGTTACAATCGCCTCAACGATCTGATTCCCAATGCCAAAGTTCAAGGTGAAATTAGCTATCGCGGCACCAATCTCTACGATCCAAAAGTCGATCCGGTAGAAGTTCGTCGCAGGATTGGGATGGTATTCCAACAGCCCAATCCGTTTCCCAAATCTATTTACGATAATGTGGCATTTGGGCTGAAAATTGCTGGCTTTAAGGGCAATATGGACGAACGCGTCGAGCAGTCGCTCCGCAAAGCGGCGCTATGGAATGAAGTTAAAGATAAGCTCCAACAAAGTGGATTATCCCTCTCTGGCGGTCAACAACAGCGGTTGTGTATCGCCCGGACAATTGCCATCGAACCAGAAGTAATCCTCATGGACGAACCTTGTTCGGCACTCGATCCAATTTCTACCGTCCAAATTGAAAATCTAATCACCGAATTAAAGGATCGGTTTACCATCATTATCGTTACGCACAATATGCAGCAGGCAGCTCGCGTCTCTGACAAAACGGCCTTTTTTAATGCCGAAGCGGGTGAGGGTGGCAGTCGGTTTGGCTATCTAGTGGAATACGATGACACCCGAAATATCTTTAATTCGCCCAAAGAGGAGCGTACCCAAGAGTATATCAGCGGTCGATTTGGCTAAAGTTAGCTGAGTATTCGTGTCAGGTTGGTGTCTATCCCAAAAAATTAATGTCTACCCCGATCTCGTTTACCCCTGACTTCTGCTAGTCAGGGGTATCTTGTTGCCGATCGATTCCCTTTAAAAATCTCCTAAAAACGGCTAAGGTGTGAGGTATAGCTCGATATCTCGATCGAGTTGTGACAATTCGAGATCGCGGCTATTTACTCTACTGCTGACTGAAACGATGGCTTTTTCTGCACTGATTCGCACCCTCGAACGCTCGCAACTAGCAGCGGAATTGCTCTTAAAGCTTCAACAGCAGGGAACGCTCCATCTGACTGGATTACCACGTTTACCGAAAGGTTTGGTTGCTTCGGCTTTGGCTCAAGCAGCACAACAGCATCTACTGGTGGTTACAGCCACGGTAGAAGAAGGTGGTCGTTGGGCGGCTCAATTAGAGGCAATGGGCTGGAAGTCAATCCATTTTTACCCGACGACAGAATCATCGCCCTACGGGGCTGCTAGCACTGAATCTGAGATGATTTGGGGTCAGATGCAGAGTTTGGCTGAGGTGCTGTCTGTGGGCGGTGGACGGGGGGATGGGGAGACGGGGGGACTTGGGGACGGGGTGACTGGGAGAGGTGCTGGAGTGGCGATCGTGTGTACGACGCTGGCATTGCAGCCGCATTTGCCTGCGCCGAACGAGTTTGCGGCGCGGTGTGTGACGTTGAAAGTGGGGGATGAGGGGGATGTCGAGAAACTGGGCGTGCAGTTGGTAAATTTGGGCTACGAGCGGGTGCCCTTGGTAGAGACGGAGGGACAATGGAGTCGGCGCGGGGACATTATCGATATTTTTCCAGTGGCGGCGGAATTACCCGTGCGGTTGGAGTGGTTTGGGGATGAGCTGGATAAGCTGCGAGAATTCGATCCGAGTACCCAAAGATCGCTTGACAAAATTGAGAAGTTAGTACTGACTCCGGTAAATTTTGGGACGATTTTTGGCGAAGCTAATTTGTCAGCTCGTGACTCGTTACTCGACTATTTACCCGCTAATTGTCTGGTGGCGATCGATGAATTCGATCGGGCACAAGCACACAACGATCGGTGGTGGGAATATATCCAAGAGGAGTGGGAGACATTACCTGCGGGGACTCCAGTTTGCCATCAACAATTTAGTACGAGCGTTACTAAAATACGCGATCGATTTAATTGCTTGCGCTTGGATGAATTAGTAATTAGCGGCGAAGGTTTAAATTTAGCTTGTCGAGCGATCCCGACAATTCCCCACCAGTTTGCTAAGCTTGCCGATACTTTACGGGGTTATCACAAGCAAAGTTTTTCGAGTTGGTTGGTTTCCGCACAGCCATCGCGCTCGGTATCGTTATTACAAGAACATGATTGTCCCGCTCAATTCGTCCCCAATCCGCGTGACTTTCCAGCGATCGATAAGTTACAGATTCAGCATACGGCAGTCGCGATTAAATATTCGGGCGTGGCGGAATTAGAAGGATTTATCCTTCCCACATTTCGGATGGTAGTAGTGACCGATCGGGAGTTTTTCGGACAGCAATCTTTAGCCAGTTTTAGTTACGTTCGCAAGCGGCGACAAGCAGCATCCAAACAAGTCGATCCCAATAAGTTGCGTCCGGGTGATTATGTGGTGCATCGCAATCACGGCCTGGGGCGATTCATTAAGTTTGAAAGTATTCAAACTGATGATACTTTGCGAGACTATTTAACGATTCAATATGCCGATGGTTCGCTGAAAGTTCCTGCCGACCAATTGGGGGTGTTATCGCGATTTCGACAGGCAGCGGGGGCAAAACCAGAACTAAATAAATTGTCCGGACAAGCTTGGGAAAAGACCAAGGCGAAAGTCAAAAAGTCGATTAACAAATTGGCTTTTGACTTGCTCAAACTCTATGCCGAGCGATCGCAAAAAGAGGGCTTTTCTTTCCCACCCGATGCGCCGTGGCAACAAGAATTAGAAGACTCATTTCGCTATCAACCGACACCCGATCAATTGAAAGCCACTCAAGATGTCAAACGCGATATGGAAAGCGATCGACCGATGGATCGGTTGGTGTGTGGTGATGTCGGTTTTGGTAAAACTGAAGTAGCAATTCGGGCGATCTTTAAAGCCGTGACAACTGCCAATAAACAGGTGATCTTTCTCGCACCGACGACAATTTTAACCCAGCAGCATTATCATACTCTCAAAGAACGTTTTGCACCCTATCCAATTAATATCGGGCTACTAAATCGGTTTCGGACGACGGAGGAGCGGAAGGATATTTTGGCACGGCTAAAAACTGGTGAATTAGATATCGTGATCGGTACCCATCAACTACTGAGTAAAGAGTTAAAATTCAAAGATTTGGGCTTATTGACTATCGATGAAGAACAACGTTTTGGAGTCAATCAAAAGGAGAAAATCAAGACCCTCAAAAGTCAAATTGATGTCCTAACTCTCTCTGCTACACCCATTCCCCGCACTCTCTATATGTCCCTGTCTGGCGTGCGCGAAATGAGCCTGATTACTACCCCGCCGCCTTCACGTCGCCCGATCGCAACTCATTTATCGCCATATAAAATCGACGCGATCGCCACCGCCATTCGCCAAGAACTCGATCGCGGCGGACAGATATTTTATGTAGTGCCAAAAATCGAAGGCATCGAAGAAACCGCTGGCAAAATCCGCGAACAGATTCCCTCATGTCGGATTGCGATCGCCCACGGACAAATGGACGAAGCCGAACTCGAATCGACGATGTTGACGTTTAGTAATGGTGATGCCGATTTATTAGTTTGCACGACAATTATCGAGTCGGGTTTAGACATTCCCCGCGTTAATACTATCCTCGTCGAAGATGCTCATCGATTTGGTTTAGCCCAACTATATCAATTGCGAGGACGCGTCGGACGGGCTGGGATTCAAGCTCACGCTTGGTTATTTTATCCCAAGGAGTCAACCCTATCTGAGACAGCCAGACAGCGGTTGAAAGCGATCCAGGAGTTCACTCAGCTCGGTTCTGGGTATCAGCTCGCTACTCGCGATATGGAGATTCGTGGCGTGGGCAATCTTTTAGGTGCTGAGCAATCGGGACAGATGGATGTCATCGGCTTTGACTTGTACATGGAAATGTTGCAAGAAGCGATTAAAGAGATTCGCGGACAAGAAATCCCCCAAGTCGATGATACTCAAATCGATCTCAAAGTAACCGCGATGATTCCGGCTGATTATATCACCGATCTAGAGCAAAAAATGAGCGCCTATCGTGCCGTTGCCGCTGCTGATACCAAACAAGAACTCACGAATATTGCCGCTGAATGGCACGATCGCTATGGTGAAATTCCTAAACCAGCTCAACAATTATTCCGCATCGTCGAACTCAAACAAATTGCCAAACAACTCGGCTTTAGTCGGATTCGTCCCGATGGTAAGCAACACATAATTTTAGAGACGCCAATGGCAGAACCAGCTTGGAACTTACTCGCTGAATATATTCCTGACAACGCTCGATCGCGTTATGTCTACAGTACTGGTAGAGTGACAGCAAGAGGCTTAGGGGTATTGCGCCCGAACGAGCAGGTAGAAATGCTAATCGATATTTTGAGTAAGATGCAAGGGGTATTGATGACTAGTAGTACTGGTTAAGTTACTAGCGACTTAATTTACTTAGCTAGGCGAAATTAAATGTAAAATGCCAGCCCCTTGCCCTCACCCCCAGCCCCTCTCCCAAGCTTGGGAGCGATTCGCGCTCGTCGGGTTCCCCGACGGTTTAGCGAATCAAGACAGAGGGGAGCCAGCGCCGGAGGAGAGGGCGGGGTGAGGGCGATTTCGTCATTGTCACTTTAATTATGTCCAGCTACTTACTTAACGGCTATTGCCAACTTTTAAATCTTTTAAAAGTTCGCAGCAAATTGAGTCATCATCAAGACACTCGACGGTTAGCACTACCGTAATAACACCCCATCAGGGGCGATCGGATCGGCGGATAATGACAATAGTCATCGGTGCCATTATTTGCTAAACATCGTGCCCCAGCAACCCGACTCCTCGTCACCGCAGCCTCAATCCTCAAACCTCGATTCACCGCCAACCGAGTTGAAATCGGCTGGCTGGAAGGAGAAAATTGCTGATGGCTGGCAAATGGTTAGCGATCGAGCCATGCAGATCTTACCTGTCGATCCGGCGCGGACAGTTGGGAAGTGGTTTAGTGTCGATGATACTCAAGTAGCGGAGATTTTGGCAAGCGTTCGCGCCCAGCTACCTACTACCGAAGCATTATTAATTGGTAAACCCCAAGCGGGTAAAAGTTCGATCGTGCGGGGATTGACGGGGGTATCAGCAGAGATTGTCGGGCAGGGTTTTCGCCCGCATACCCAATCGACTACCCGCTATGATTATCCATCCAGCGAACTGCCGCTGCTAGTGTTTACCGATACTGTCGGCTTGGGTGATATCGAGCGCGATACTAACACGTTAATCCAAGAACTAGTCGGCGATCTGGATACCGAAACTACTCGCCCGCGCATCATTATTCTCACAGTCAAAATTAATGACTTCGCGATCGATACCCTCCGCCAAATCGCCAGCGAATTACGTCAAAAATATCCGCAGATTCCCTGTTTGCTGGCTGTCACTTGCCTGCACGAGGTTTACCCAGCCACCATACTCGATCATCCAGTAGAGCCGACAAGTATCGCGGCAGTCGATCGAGCCTATACAGCCCTTGGGCAAGCGTTTACCGGGCTATTCGATCGATCGGTGCTAATTGACTTTACGTTGGCAGAAGACGGCTACACGCCCGAATTCTATGGCTTGGAGACGATGCGGGCGACGCTGGCTGACTTGTTGCCCGAAGCCCAATCGCAAGCAATGTCTCAATTATTAGATGCTAGTATCGCGGATAACCACAGTGAAGGCGATCGACTGGGGAATATTTATCGCGATGTCGCTCGTCGTTATATCTTACCCTGCGCGATCGCGGCGGGTACTGTTGCCGCCATTCCGCTCCCGTTTGCCGATTTACCCGTACTCACCGCGATTCAAGTCTCGATGGTGGGGCTACTAGGTAAATTATACGGTCAAACCCTGACCCCATCTCAAGCGGGCGGGGTGGTAAGTGCGATCGCGGGTGGTTTTGTCGCCCAATTAGTCGCCCGACAGTTGATTAAATTTATTCCTGGTTTTGGGAGTATCATCTCCGCATCTTGGGCGGCTGCGTATACTGTCGCCTTGGGTGAAGGTGCCTGTGTCTATTTTGGCGATCTCATGGGTGGCAAAAAGCCCGATCCGCAACAAATTCAGGCAGTGATGGCGGAAGCTTTTAGTAATGCCAAAGAGCAGTTTAAATTAATTGAGAATTGAGAATTGAGAATTGCGGATGCTAAGCTGTGTCTTTGTTTCCCGACGGCTCAGTTGTAGATTGGGTAGAGAGCAATGCGAAACCCAACACCCACAATTCACGATCGCTGAAATTATCTCCATTAACGTGAGTTTCTCCTTACGGAGAGGCTACGCCAACGGGTTAAGAGATGCCTGGAGACTGAAGTCTCGGCTGATGATGCGAAGTCCGCCTACGCGGACTGAATATCTTAGCGAAACCCAACACCCACAATTCACGATCGCACCCACAAATTTAGAGCGTTTCTGCCGTTTGCTCCTTAATTACCGCACTCCAATTATCCTCCGTCATCGCCGCCGCAAAATGTTCGCGTTTTTGCTCGTCAGTAATTGCCGCTGCATCTAATTCGCGACTTAATGCACTATCTGCCATTGCCCGTCGCAGCTTGAGTTTTTTCTCCTCATAAGCGACGCGTTCTGGCTCGGACATCGCTGCTTTGGCAATTTCGCCCACTGTAGTCGCCCAAACGCCACCCGCACCCGTATTTCCTGATGGCACTACCTCTAATTGGGCAATCCACGCATCGCGCAGGCTTTCCATTTCTTCCCGCTTGGGAAACTTAAATACTTGCACCCGTACCGCCGCACAGACATCGCTGCCATGCTCGGCAAGATGCCCCTTGAGTGAGGTCAACACATTGCGCGAGTATCCCACATATTGAGTGCGCTCGGCGGTATCTACAACCGCGTATACCCCCGCCACCCGCGCATTTTCAGCTAGTACTTGCCAATCTGCTAGCGGAATGAGCCGATCGCTATCCAAATTTAATGGTGCTACTGTGGTGACGGCATGTTCGTCCGGCGCACCGTACAGGAAATCGTGCAAACCCTGATGATTGGCAGGGACATTTTGATGCTCTATTTGTAAATCAGGCGTATTTTCCACGATCGTCGATTCCGCAAGTGTAAGAAGCTAGCCACCATTGTAGATCTCGATCCGCTAAGCTCGATCGCCACTGATACCTTTCTTTGCGAGGATACCCGTTCGATCGCTCGCACTCAAACTATTGATTAGCTCGAATATTACTCTAGCTTTAAGAATTTTTCTAGTGCCGACACCATACTGGGCGGCCAACGACGGGTATTTTTCACCCAGTTTAAATCTTTATACCGACTATCCAGACCAATTACTGCTACCCAGTTACTTTCCGCCTCACCGCGTTGACCATCTTGCCATAATGCGGCACTCAGCGCTGCCCGGACATCGGGAAAATCGCGATACTTTCTGACGATATTTTTCATGTTGCGAATCGCTTCAGCGATATCACCGCTCTGATAGAGAGCCAAAGCATAGTTAGCACGAGCGAAGGCAAAATCTGGTGCAATTGCTGAAGCCTTGAGATAGTTTTCGATCGCAGTATCCCATTGACCCAAACCCGCATAGGCATTTCCTAAATTATTGTAAGCCATCGCGTCTTTGGGATCGATCGCGAGGATATACTTATAGTCGGCGATCGCGGCATCCCATTTACCCAGACCTTCTAATGCCGTACCGCGATTGAGATAAGCATCGGGGTAATTAGGCAATAGCTCGATCGACTTATCAAAATCGGCGACTGCTTCAGTGAGTTTATTTTGACTGACGCGGGAGTTGCCCCGATTGCTCCAGATGGCTGGATTTTGGGGAAACAACTCGATTAGTTGCGTCCAATACTGTTCGGCCTTAACAAAATTTCCTTCATTTGTCGCTGTAAAAGCTTGAGTACGGAGTTTGTCACCCAATGCAAATTGGGCATCAGTGACATCGCTAGGTGCTGGCTGTGCTAAACCAGGACTAATTGGAGTCAACGCAATTAGCACGATCGCTACAATACTTACCAACCAACGCCACACCATAAGTTTATCCCAAGATTTCACCTCTAACTGTAGAGGAATTAGTCGCAACTATCAATACAGGAGCCATTCGAGCCAGTTGTTCTTACTAACCGCAGCCGATAACCCAGCGGTTATAAACCGCCGCTCTGCGAAGGCAGACGCTCCGCGAACGGAATGCAAAGTCCGCCTGCGCG
Source organism: Chamaesiphon sp. OTE_8_metabat_110 (assembly GCF_031382685.1). Lineage (NCBI taxonomy): Bacteria > Bacillati > Cyanobacteriota > Cyanophyceae > Gomontiellales > Chamaesiphonaceae > Chamaesiphon > Chamaesiphon sp. OTE_8_metabat_110. Next base: position 9,522 of record NZ_JANMZA010000375.1, read on the forward strand.
GACTAAATTTATAGTCCGCGCAGGCGGACTTTGCAACATTAGCCGCGACTTTAGTCGCAGGCACTCTATCGCTCGTTGCAAGTCCAAATATTCACACTTCAATTTCTCTCATCAATCGCTGACGCATTCGCTGGGGGTCGCCACGATCGACTAATCGCCCATTTTCGATCAAAAATGCGCCATCGCAGTAGTCTAGCTCCTCGAGCCGATGCGTTACCCATAACGCCGTTAAGCCGCGACTTTTGACTAGTTCGCGGACTTGGGCGACTAGATCGAGTTGGGCATCGGGGTCTAGCAGGGCAGTAGGCTCGTCAAATAAAATTACCTCGATTTGTCTGGCGATCGCGCCCGCGATCGCGACACGCTGCTTTTGGCCGCCACTGAGAGCATAAATGGGTCTGCGGATTAGCTCGCCCAGATTGACCGCGTTGAGGGCTTCGGTAACGCGATGGCGGACTTGACTGGGAGTGAGATTCTCGGCAACTAGCCCGAAGGCGATATCGGCACCGACAGTCGGCATCACTAATTGACAATCGGGATTTTGGAAAACAATTCCCAATCCGCCCTGAATCTCGATCGTGCCAGCTTGAGGCGTTAGCAGTCCCGCGATCGACCGGAGGAGCGTCGATTTGCCGCTACCATTGGTGCCGAGTAGCATCCAAAATTCGCCGCGCGGTACAGATAAAGAACAATCATCAAGGGCAACCTTCCCAGATTTCCAGGCAAAGGAAAGATCCTTAACCTCGATTGCGGGTAATGATAAGCGATCGAATTCGGTCATAGATTCGAGACGGGAATGGGGGATGGAGTACTAAAACTCCTCACAATACTAGGGGCGTAAGCTCGCTCCTAGTATTGCATGTCGCGAGATCAAGCGCCAGCAAACGCTACAAAACCAGGCGTTTTACCCGAAGCTGCCGCACCGGATTTCTCATACATCTGAGCGGCGACGATCGCATCGGTCATCACACAAATTTTCTTTTCGGGTTGTCGATCGCACGACAGTTCTAGCATCGTCACATCACTCCCACGCATGGCATCTAATACCTGTTGGTAAACGGTAGTCGCTTCCTCTACCGTCTTCCGCTGTACTGACATGGGCATGGCGGTACTTTTGAGCAAGATTTCGATGACGTACATATCTATATATTACTGAGTTGGGATTGGCTAACGATCTTAATTGTAAGCCGATTCTCCTTGCACAGACGATACAAACGCTAATTTGGTGACTGCTAAAATTTGGATCGGGGATCCCGATTACGCTCATCTATGACTATAATCTCAGAAGAGTAAGCACCGCTCGGTACTATCCACCTCAAAATGGAGAGTTAAATTCTTACTTTTCATAAGTATTTATACTCACTTAGCTCTATAAATAAGCGTAAAATGGGTTATTTTTCACCAGAATCTTAAATTTTGCCGAAGAAAATGTAAAGATTTTACCCATTCCAACACAATTCTATTAGACTAAGTAAAGAAACGTAAACTGATTTAATAAATCGGCTAAGTACTCACGCAGCGGCTCACAATATCATTAAATGATGAGTCGATCGCGCAAACCACTGTCCTCATAATATCTGGAGATTTACTGCATCATGACCATTGCAGTTGGCAACCAGCAGGTCGAAAGAGGCATCTTTGATGCTGTAGACGACTGGCTAAAAAAAGATCGGTTCGTATTCGTCGGCTGGTCCGGTATCTTACTATTCCCCTGTGCATTCATGGCCCTCGGCGGCTGGATGACTGGTACTACATTTGTTACTTCTTGGTATAGTCACGGTTTGGCTTCTAGCTACCTCGAAGGTTGCAACTTTCTAACTGCGGCTCTTTCTACTCCTCCCAACAGCGTGGGTCACTCCCTAATGCTGTTATGGGGACCTGAAGCACAAGGTGACTTCACTCGTTGGTGTCAACTTGGCGGTCTATGGGCATTTGTTGCTCTTCATGGCGCATTCGGTCTTATCGGCTTCATGCTCCGTCAATTTGAAATCGCTCGTCTAGTCGGGATTCGTCCTTACAACGCGCTTGCTTTCTCCGGTCCAATCGCCGTGTTCGTCAGCGTCTTCTTGATCTACCCCTTGGGTCAATCTGGTTGGTTCTTCGCACCTTCGTTCGGCGTAGCTGCAATCTTCCGTTTCATCTTATTCTTACAAGGTTTCCACAACTGGACGCTCAACCCCTTCCACATGATGGGTGTTGCAGGGATTCTCGGCGGTGCGTTGCTGTGTGCGATTCACGGTGCAACTGTAGAGAACACCTTTTTTGAAGATAGCGAAATCGACAGTTCCAATACTTTCCGCGCTTTCGACCCTACTCAAGCTGAAGAAACCTACTCGATGGTAACTGCAAACCGTTTCTGGTCGCAGATTTTCGGTGTAGCTTTCTCCAACAAACGTTGGTTACACTTCTTCATGCTCTTCGTCCCTGTGACTGGATTATGGATGAGTTCTGTCGGTATCGTTGGTTTGGCTCTAAACCTCCGCGCTTATGACTTCGTATCTCAAGAATTGAGAGCGGCTGAAGATCCTGAGTTTGAAACATTCTACACCAAGAATATTCTGCTCAACGAAGGTATTCGTGCATGGATGGCTCCTCAAGACCAACCTCACGAACAATTCATCTTCCCAGAAGAAGTATTACCTCGCGGTAACGCTCTCTAAAAAGCTTTGAAACATCGGAGGATAAATGTACAATCTATTTATCTTCCGGTTTTTTTTAATCCGTATTTTATAGTTAATCGATCTGAGGTACTGCAAGAGTGGAAACGCCCTTTAATACTACAATGGTCGGCGGCAGAGACCAAGACTCAACCGGGTTTGCCTGGTGGTCTGGTAATGCGCGTCTGATCAATCTGTCCGGAAAGCTGTTGGGCGCACACGTCGCTCACGCTGGTTTGATTGTCTTCTGGGCTGGAGCCATGTGCCTGTTTGAGGTGGCTCACTTCGTACCCGAAAAACCGATGTACGAACAAGGTATTATCTTGCTGTCGCACTTGGCTACCCAAGGCTGGGGTGTCGGCCCTGGTGGTGAAGTTGTGGATACATTCCCCTACTTCGTCGTCGGTGTATTGCACTTGATTTCCTCTGCGGTACTAGGTGTTGGTGGTCTGTATCACGCATTGCGTGGTCCTGACACGCTAGAGCAGTATTCTTCTTTCTTCGGTTACGACTGGAGAGACAAGGATAAAATGACTTCGATTTTGGGCTTCCACCTCGTAATTCTGGGTTGTGGTGCATTATTGCTCGTCATCAAAGCGATGTTCGTTGGTGGTTTGTATGATACATGGGCACCAGGTGGCGGTGATGTTCGCCTTGTAACCAATCCTACTCTCAACCCAGCAATCATCTTCGGTTACTTGCTGAAAGCTCCCTTCGGTGGCGAAGGCTGGATTATCAGTGTCAATAACTTAGAAGATGTTGTCGGCGGACACATTTGGGTTGCCTTACTGTGTATCGGTGGTGGTGTCTGGCACATTCTGACCAAGCCTTTTGGTTGGGCGCGTCGCGCACTCATCTGGTCTGGTGAAGCTTACCTCTCATACAGCTTAGCTGCTGTATCCTTGATGGCGTTTGTAGCGTCGGTCATGGTTTGGTACAACAACACTGTTTATCCTAGTGAATTCTTCGGTCCTACAGGTCCTGAAGCTTCCCAAGCACAAGCATTGACCTTCCTGATTCGCGACCAACGTCTGGGTGCAAACATTGCAACCGCTCAAGGACCTACTGGTTTGGGTAAATACCTGATGCGTTCTCCTTCTGGCGAAATCATCTTCGGTGGTGAAACCATGCGCTTCTGGGATTTCCAAGGTCCTTGGTTGGAGCCATTACGCGGTCCCAACGGTCTGGACTTAACCAAAGTGAAGAATGATATTCAACCTTGGCAAGCGCGTCGCGCTGCTGAGTACATGACACATGCTCCATTGGGTTCCTTGAACTCAGTTGGTGGTGTCATCACTGAAATCAACGCGTTCAACTACGTTTCACCTCGGGCGTGGTTAGCTTGCTCTCACTTCGTCTTAGGATTCTTCTTCTTTATCGGTCACTTGTGGCACGCAGGTCGCGCACGCGCTGCTGCTGCTGGTTTCGAGAAAGGGATCAACCGTGAGACCGAGCCAACATTGTTCTTGAATGATATCGACTAATCGATTTCATAGAACTTTAGTTAGCTAAGCAAAAACTCCTGTCGATTCGGCAGGAGTTTTTGTGTGTATTCAGGCAATAGATGTTGTGAGGTTATGAACAAGAAACCCGACTTTTTGAAAAAGTCGGGTTTCTGAGTCTGTTAGATATGTGTCTTAAACATTTGGTGGCGCATCTACGGTGGATGACTCAGAGCTAGCATCGCTATCCAATTCTGCCAATGGTTCTAGATCTTCTGACTCACCACGCTTTAAACTAAGTTGATTAATCAGTGATAGGACACTCGTAGCGCGATCGAATGATGTATCCTCAACGAAGATCACCGTTGGCGTCCGTCTGAGCCGAACTCGTTTTCCTAGCTCGCTCCGCACGTATCCAGTCACAGATTTGAGTCCTTCCATCGTCACAGCACGAACTTCATCGCTACCGTAAATACTCACGAAAATTTTGGTATGCTGAAGATCGCCAGCGACATCGACAGCCGTGACACTTACCATTCCCGCACCAACCCGGTCATCTTTGATATCAAAGAGGATCATCTGACTGACTTCGCGCTTGATTAATTCGGCGACACGCGACACGCGACGAGTATTAGTCATAATTTTTCTTAAATCTTTTAACTTTGACTTACAGCTTAGGTGACGGGAGTAAGCCCCAACATCGCTCTAAGCGTCAATACTACTACCATCACCGTACCCACCAAAAAGCCCACCAGCGCGACTGCGGTAATCGGCCTTTTCCATAGTGGTGCCAACCAACTAAATGCTGAAAAGAATATCCCGAGAACAATTGTTACAAAGTAGCTTGGATATCGTCCAATGTTGTCAAAAAAATCGCCAAACATTACAATTTCGATCGTACTAACTAACAGCAACCATTATAGCCGAATGTCAACTGATGTGTTCGATCGCGCTAATTAGTTTATTGCTAGTGCTAAATTTTAATTAGTAACATTTCATCGTCAGGGAATCTGTAAGCTCTAGGTTCAAAGGAGAGTACGGCAGTCCGAGCCAAAGAAGTTAAGTTTTAATTCTTATTTTGACTAATCTTTAATTTATGCAGCCTAAATTTGCTAATGAATTAGCTTGGCAACAAGCAGAGTTTCTGATGCAACCGATCTATATTCGGATTATCGATCGCATTCGTCAACAGTCAGAAGTTTCTACCTGGAAAGTCAGCTATGAGGAAATCCGAGATCCGCACCCAATTAATTATCTCTGTCTGGAGTCAGGGGATAAACAGTTAAAATATGATATTTGGGATTTGTGTTATCAGGTATGTTTTCTCAATTATGGTGGCAGTCATAGTGAAGTCGAAAGTCAAATCGTTGAGGTAGATACTAGTCTCATCGACATGGAAGCTAGTGCCCCTGATTGGATGCGGTTGGATAATAAAGCGCAAGATGTTGTCGCGAGGATATTCGGTAATTTACCTTGAAGACAATAGTTAAAATATTGCTAGTCAGCCAATATTTATATCGCTGACTAATTAATTGCTGTTGTGTCTAACGTTAGATTATGGTACGGGTTCAGCCGCATTGCAAATTAGGACGATCTATAAATAAGGAAAATAGCAATTTTGAATAATATACAAATAATGCAAGCCGCTCGATCTGGTGCTGCTATTTATAATAGTTCGGAGTGGGGAAAAATTGTCGTTGGCGATCGCGACAGGTTACGTTTTTTACACAATCAAAGTACCGCAGATTTTGAGAAGCGTCAGACTGGAGAAGGTTGCAATACCGTATTTGTAACTTCTACGGCTAGAACGATCGATCTGGCAACCGGATTGATTTTAGATGATGAAGTCTTACTAATTGTCTCACCCAGTCGTCGTAAATATTTATTTGATTGGCTTGACAAATATATCTTTTTTGCCGATCGCGTTAAATTAAAAGATGTGACAGATACTTTGGCTAGCTTTACTTTAATGGGCGAACAAAGTGCGACTATATTAGAACAATTGGGTTGTCCGCAGTCACCAGATTTACCCCAACATAGCCACCGAATAGGTAATATTAATGGTATTGAAGTAAGAATCGCGATCGGGACTGAACTAGGATTACCAGGATATCAATTGATTTGCGATCGCGATAAGTTTGAACCGCTGCAACAAGCACTAACTAATCTCGGTGCTGTGACAGTAAACGAGGATGCCTGGGAATGCCTGCGAATCGCCCAGGGTAGACCCAAACCCGATGCAGAACTAACCGAAGACTACAACCCCTTAGAAGTGGGTCTGTGGGATACGATTTCATTTTCTAAAGGCTGTTATATCGGACAAGAAACGATCGCGCGGCTGAATACTTATAAAGGTGTCAAACAGTACCTATGGGGACTTAAATTGGCTGGTTCCGTTGCTGTAGGAACGCTAATTACAATCGATGGTGAAAAAGTTGGTGTGTTGACTAGTTGTACTCAAATAGAGACGGGTACAATTGGATTGGGTTACGTGCGATCGAAAGCTGGTGGAGTAGGCTTGAAAGTAATGTTAGGAGATATAGAGGGAGAGGTGAGCGATATTCCTTTTGTCCGTCATGAATATCCAATTTAATATGAGCTTGTAAGAAATCTAATCATCCTCATCATCTGCTGGCAACTCAAATGATGCTTGCCAGCGATATATGTTGAGGTCGATCCGATTTGCAAGATTGAATTTTATACCCTCTTGCTCTAGTAAAGTTTTCTGTAAATAATCACCGCCACATCGCGCGATCGAGTATGAAATTTCACCTTTAGAATTTACAACTCGTTGCCACGGAATATCGGTTTCGATCTCTACTCGAAATAGCGCATAACCAACCAGTCTCGCTTTACCATATAATCCAGCTAATTCGGCAACCTGCCCATATGTAAGGACTTTTCCCGGTGGTATCTTTCTGACGACATCATAAATTCTTTGATACTTGGTAGAAGCTAACATATGAGTAAAGAACTCCAAAAGTATCGAGCGATAAGATCGATTAATCTCAAATTAATCAAGATCGATCGCGTAGCGTACCGTAGGTAATCGAGTCCCCAAATCCTAATCCCGTCCTCGATTGGGAGTACAATCGACAAATCCAATCGATTCACTATCCAAATATCCTGCCAAAGCCATCTCTACAACTGCCTCAACTGGAAAGTTAATTTCAGCAGCTCGATCGATAAATGCCGCTCTAATCCGCTCTGGTAAGTTTTCGAGGATCGTTTGAGCAGCCGCAGGGGTAAGTTGTTCTAAAGTCTTCGATTGCATAGCTTTAAAGCTCCATTGGAATCTTAACGTTGTAAGGCGGTTCGGTAGCTCTGAGCAGGATTGCTTCTATCTCTAATAATAACCCTGGTTTTCCCCATCTATCGAGCCTCTCGACCGCAATTCTCACATCGCTAGGTGCATAAAGATCTAGCCATGCCCATGTAAATGATTTGTGTCCCCCGTTAAATCTGGTACTCAGATCGTTTGTCTTCCCTAAATATAGCAACCCATTCGTGCGATGACGAATTGCGTAAATACCAGGCGCACGAGGTAACTCATTAAAGTTTCTATCGATCTCCAGGCATAAATCGAAATCTGTAAATACTAATCGATCTAGTATTTCTCTAGCCTGTTGCTGGGAATCAGTCATTACATGGGGTGGAAGAACAAAGTAACATCTATTTTACAGGCAATCGATTCTCCGCAGGAGACGCTACGCGATCGACTCCCCAAATCCCAACCCTTATCGAATCTACAACCCACAAACCCGAATCGTCGAACATATCTAGAAATAACGGGCGGGTTCGATCGATATCAATCTGTACAATTCGATATCTCTAGCATAAACCCACCCCTACAGATCCTAGAAGATCGATCGAATATTACAGAAAAACGATCGATCCCATCAACCCGTAGGGGCTGGTTTATGCAATTTAATCTCGATCGCACCAGAAATATATACCAAACCAGCCCTGCCTCACAAGCTAATCATCATTTTCCCCAGGATAATAAGTAGGTGCAATATCATCCCACCAATCATCATGGCAATAATATACGGCTGGATCTCTAACTTCTGCACCAATAGATGGACGAATAAATTCATCGCACAACCATTGAGACAATTCACCAAAATCACGATCTAGCTCTAAGAAAATAGCTCCAATAACTGCTTCAAACATTTCACCCCAAACACCTGGCTCTTCTTCTGAAGGTTTACGATTTTTCTTACCCGATGAGGAGCTAAAGTCAGGTAATCCTAACTCAATTGCAAATGCTGTTAAAGATTCTCTGGAAGCAACTTTTTTTCGCCAATTATCGATATCTTCCTTTGTCAGATCGGAGTTAACTTCAAATAGATAGTCTATCAATACAGCATCAAATAAAGCATCTCCGAGCAGTGCAAGTCGTCGATACTGTTTTTTGCGATTTTCTCGTTCATAAACAGGAATTTCCTGACAATCTAGTGTTGACGGATCTGTTAAAGCAATTATCAGAAGATTGTCCCGTTTGAATGTGGGAATACCAATCGCTAATTTTGCTTCTCGAAGCTTGATATTAAATTGCATGATGGATCTGCTTACCATTATCGATCGAGCGAAACAACACTACAATCAATATTCCCAATCTCAGATAGATAATCTGCGCTACGATAGATAATCGCCCAAACAAACAGAAACAGAGGCAAAATCGTGGCAGTTGCAGTAGATAGTCTCATTACTCCTGAAATCCTCAAACCCGCTCGTTACCTCGGTAACGAACTCGGTGCGGTGCATAAACCGTGGGAGAGTGCGACAGTTCGCTGGGCACTGACATACCCAGAGATCTACGAAGTTGGGGCGAGCAATCTGGGTCATATTATCCTCTACAGTATTATCAATGCCCAGCCGCGCCAATTGTGCGATCGAGCCTACCTTCCCGCAGCGGATTTAGCCCAGAAGTTACGCGATACTCAGACTCCATTATTTGGGGTGGAGTCGCAAAAATCCCTCGCCGAATTTGATATCCTCGGTTTTAGTCTCAGCTATGAATTGGGGGCGACGAATATATTAGAGATGTTGACTCTGGCGGGAATTCCTCTGACGTGGCGCGAACGGGTTGAGGGTAATTATCCGCTAATTTTTGCAGGTGGACAAACGGCAACATCCAATCCCGAACCCTATGCGGATTTCTTTGACTTTATCGCCATGGGGGATGGCGAAGAATTATTACCCGAAATTGGGTTGGTAGTTGAAGATGGCAAAAATGCAGGGTTGAGTCGGCGCGATTTATTATTGGATCTCGCGCAGGTTCCAGGCGTATATGTGCCCCAATTTTACGATTCGCACCCCGATGGGAGCGTCAAGCCCAATCATCCCGATGTACCAGAGCGCATTCTCCGACGGGTAGCTAACCCGATTCCAGCATACTCGATCGGGTTAGTGCCCTATGTCGAAACTGTCCACGATCGACTCACCATCGAAATTCGCCGTGGTTGTACCCGTGGGTGTCGCTTTTGTCAACCTGGAATGTTGACTCGCCCTGCGCGGGATGTGGAGCCGGAAGCGGTAATCAAGGCGATCGAGACTGGAATGCGATCGACGGGTTATGATGAATTCTCCCTCCTTTCCCTCAGTTGCTCGGATTATCTCGCCCTTCCCGCAGTCGGATTGGAAATCAAGAATCGGCTCAAGGATGAGAATATCTCGCTCTCGTTGCCCAGTCAGCGGGTAGATAGATTTGATGAAGATATCGCCAATATCATCGGTGGTACTCGCAAAGGTG
>NZ_JANMZA010000438.1:0-15623 GCF_031382685.1 Chamaesiphon sp. OTE_8_metabat_110
GCTTGCTCCTGAGTTTGCGCGGTTAGTTGAAGTTCGCCAGGGACTTGCAAGATCGACAGATCGCCTAAGTACGAACCTTCGGGTGCGACGATCTCGATCGTGTGTCCGCGCGATTGGAGTTCGCGAGCGAGGTTGGCGATCGTCAGTTCTACGCCGCCACCCAACCCAGAACCCAAGGCACCTACCGGAGTGGACAGGATCAGAATTTTTAGTTTGTGGTGGGACGATGGCATATTCACAGGCAACACTCTAAAATCAACGTCTTCAATTTTACAGCCGTTTATGGGCGGCTAAACTCAGGTTTGAAGGCACCATTGTTAACATTTCTGGATCTAAAGGGATTATTATTGTGGTCGATCGAGATCTGCTGTAATTGACAATATGCGCCTAAACCGCTGGCTACCTTTTGGCTTATTTCTAATATTTATAACTGGCATTATCATTGGGATGAATCTGGGACGGTTCGGGCGGATTGTCGCTGTAGTCAACAGTTTACCGCTTGGTGACAAGGGCGGACATTTGCTGTTTATAGGAATGTTGACATTTTTGTTAAATCATGCTCTCAATGGACGGATGCTAAAGATCGGACGTCTCAAGATCTTATTAGGATGCACGATTGTAGCTGTGGGCATCACCATTGAAGAAGTTTCCCAAATCTGGATACCCTTACGGACGTTCGATCTGGTGGATTTGGCGGCAAATTACTTAGGCATTGCATTTGCTGGTTGGATCTGGTCGATCGGGAATCGAGTCTAGTTGACGCGAAACTATACTTACTCGACACTCGATCTCTACTCATCCGCAGTCAAAAGATACTTGAATTGGCTGAGAGTGCTTGGGAGCAGACCTAGTATGATGTTGAAATATTGAGTATTTCAGTTAGCTCGGGATGCCGATCGATTTTTACTATGACTGATGCTACAACCGATCGCCAGCGCACATCATCAGATATCGAACAGCATTCATCCCACTGGAAGCCTAACTGCGCTGATGGTCAGCTCCTAGCCGATCGATACGCACTGCGATCGATCTTGAGCCGCAGCAGTTTTGGGATGACCTGGTTAGCGCAGAATGTCTATTTACCAGGACAGCCGTTATGTGTTGTTAAGCAATTGGCACCACAATTTACCGATCCGCAGTTGGTGGCAATAGCACGAACTAGATTCGAGCTAGAAGCAGTTAGTTTGAGTCGGCTGGGCACTCACGCGCAGATCCCTTCGCTACTGGATTATTTTCAGATTGGCACCGATTTGTACCTAGTCACGGAATACATCCCTGGTAGTGTCTTGCCCCAAATTATTGCCAAGCAGGGCAGATTTACCGAACCAGAAATCGAAAACTTTTTGGAGCAAATGCTCGCATTATTAGAGTATATTCACTCCCAGCACACGATCCACTGCGATATCAAGCCTCAGAACATTATTTTATGCCAAACCGATCGCCGCTTTGTACTGATTGATTTTGGTGCGGCTGCCGATCTCGATCCAGCTACGTCCGATCGCCTCGATACTAGTAGTGTCGCCGTCGGTACGCCCGGATATGCCCCACCCGAACAATTAGCCAATCGCGCGGTGTATGCTAGCGATCTGTACGCGCTGGGGATGACTTGCGTGTATTTGTTAACTGGCAGGGAACCTCGGCACTTGCCGATCGATCCGCGCACATGCGAATTAATGTGGTCTGAAGATGTCGATATCAGTCCGGACTTGGGCGAGATCGTTTCCAAACTGATTCAGGTGCCCTTAACCGAGCGCTACTCTTGTGTCAGTCAAGTTGTAACAGCTTTAGAAAACCGCGCGGTTCGAGCCAAGTTACGCACTTACCTAGACCAAAAACACGCCATCTCCAAAACCGATCGCATCGATGGCAACCCTTATCCGGCTGTGGTGCATTGGGCATTGGAAATCAAGTAATGAAACAAAGTGGATAGGGAATAGGGAATAGGGAATAGTGGATAGCTTGCAGTGAGCGACAGCCGAGGTGTGGATAACGAAAAATGCGATCGAGATCTGCGCTCTCATTAGTCACCAATTAGCGAATGCCGCTTGACGCTGAAGTTCTTAAGTAAATCCTGATAAATACCCACAGTACAGTGCGCGTTCGATGATAAACTAACAAACAGCCTTGAAAAATATTAATAGTAGCTAAAAACTGGATCGAATTAGGATCGGTAGATAGCGATTAGCTCTGGTATTGCCAAGCCGACCGCCGCGCGATCGAGAGTGTAAACTTCTAGACTAGCGGCTCGATCGTCAAGACTCCAGACCCAAATTAATGGAACTAATCGCCGATCGCTGACACCTAAAAGTAGCCAAATCTTGCGATCTGGCTGACTGCATCGATCCGCCAGCGCCGAGGCTAATCTGCAACTTCGATCGGGTCGATACTCGTACTCAGCGAAGTCTAGACTACACCAAAGCTATAGACAAAATCACACAATAATAAGTAACGCGCACATGGCTAGCACCGCAGAAAAAACAAACGTGGGGAGACTCACCCAAGTTATTGGTCCAGTTGTGGACGTAGAATTTACTGGTGGCAAGATGCCCCAGATTTATAGTGCCCTCAAAGTTGAAGGTAAAAATGAAGCTGGACAAGACGTGTCCGTAACCTGTGAAGTACAACAACTGCTGGGCGATAACCAAGTTCGTGCCGTTGCCATGAGTACCACCGATGGGTTGGTACGCGGGATGGAAGTCACAGATTTGGGCGCACCGATTAGCGTCCCAGTGGGAACTGCTACCCTCGGTCGGATTTTTAATGTCTTAGGCGAAGCCGTAGACAATCAGGGGCCAGTCGATACCCAAGACAGATCTCCCATTCACCGGGATGCTCCCAAGCTGACCGAACTCGAAACCAAACCTTCCGTATTTGAAACCGGAATCAAGGTCATCGACTTACTCACGCCTTACCGTCGCGGCGGGAAGATCGGTTTGTTCGGCGGTGCTGGTGTCGGCAAAACCGTCATCATGATGGAACTGATTAACAACATCGCGACTAATCATGGTGGTGTATCGGTGTTTGGTGGCGTGGGCGAACGTACCCGTGAAGGAAACGATCTTTACAATGAAATGATCGAATCTGGCGTTATCAACAAAGATAACCTCAACGAATCCAAAATCGCGCTCGTCTACGGACAAATGAACGAGCCACCCGGAGCCAGAATGCGCGTCGGGTTGGTTGCATTGACGATGGCAGAATACTTCCGCGATACCAACAAGCAAGACGTATTGCTGTTCATCGACAATATCTTCCGCTTTGTCCAAGCAGGTTCCGAAGTATCGGCACTCCTCGGTCGGATGCCTTCAGCAGTAGGTTATCAGCCGACTCTGGGTACTGACATGGGTGACTTGCAAGAACGGATTACTTCGACCAAAGAAGGTTCGATTACCTCCATCCAAGCAGTATACGTGCCTGCGGATGACTTCACCGACCCCGCACCTGCGACTACCTTCGCTCACTTGGACGGTACGACCTCCTTGTCGCGTGGTTTGGCAGCTAAAGGCATCTACCCAGCAGTAGATCCGCTGACTTCTACTTCGACGATGTTACAACCTGCGATCGTCGGTGCCGATCACTATGATACCGCGCGGGCTGTACAATCCACCCTCCAACGCTACAAAGAGCTGCAAGACATCATTGCCATTCTCGGCTTGGACGAACTTGCCGAAGAAGATCGCCTGATTGTTTCCCGCGCCCGCAAGGTCGAACGCTTCCTCTCCCAACCCTTCTTCGTTGCCGAAGTATTCACTGGTTCGCCCGGTAAATACGTCAAACTCGAAGACACCATCAAAGGATTCAAAGCAATCCTCAATGGTGAACTCGATGACCTCCCAGAACAAGCTTTCTACCTCGTTGGCGATATCGCTGAAGCGAAAGCTAAAGGTGAGAAACTGCTTAAAGGCTAGGAATTAGTGAATGGTGGATAGTGGATAGTGAATAGCACCATAGTTGGTTAGCGATGCCCAACCCATAGTGTGACTGCTAGATGGTGGGCAATACCTAGCCAAAAAACTATCCACTATCCCCTATCCACTATCCACTATCCACTATCCACTATAAAAACTAAATATGACACTAACTGTAAGAGTAATTGCCCCAGATAAAACTGTCTGGGACGGCACGGCAGATGAAGTAATTTTGCCCAGTATTACTGGACAATTAGGCATTTTAAGCGGTCACGCGTCGTTATTGACGGCTCTAGATACTGCGGTCATGCGAGTGAAGTCTGGGAAAGATAAATGGACGCCAATTGCGCTCATGGGTGGTTTTGCCGAAGTCGATAATGATGAAGTTACCGTACTCGTTAACGGTGCAGAATTAGGCGAAAAAATCGATCGCGAACAAGCTCAAAAAGAATTTACCCAAGCCGAGCAAAAGCTAACTAGTAGTTCTGCTGCTAACAGTCAAGAGCAAATTCAGGCTAACCAAGCTTTTAAACGCGCCAGAGCTAGACTTCAAGCTGCTGGAGGTTAGGACGATCGGTGGGTAATCTGTCTCGATCGAGTCTGGTATACTCGCTAAATAAATAACTATAATTTAGACCCTCTTAATTTATTAATTTAGAGGGTCTTGTTATGCGAATATGAGTGAAGAATCTAAATTTCTAATAAGTGAGAAAAAGCAATGATACGGATATTCCGAAGGTTAAAAGCTGTACTTACTGAAGATGAAAAGTTTCTAGAAGCGATCGAGCAAATTGAAGGTGTCGTCTCAAAACTGCTATCAATTGGGATGATTTTCGTGACATTCATCGCGATCGCTCAGTTGAGTTATGCACTTATTGAAAAACTCCTGCTGACGATCGAAAGACCCAGTAATGATAGCTTTAATACTACCCTATTTGAATTATTCGGACTATTTCTCAATGTTTTAATCGCACTAGAGATCCTCGAAAATATCACCGCATACCTCCGCAAACATGTTGTTCAAGTAGAATTGGTAATCGTTACCTCCTTGATTGCTGTCGCTCGCAAAATTATTATCCTCGACCTCGAAAAGAAGAGTAGTAGCGATCTAATTGCCTTAGCTGTTGCCGTTTTTTCTCTTTCAGTCGGTTACGCGATCGTCCACCAAACCAATCGCAAATAGAGTCACAACGATCTTCATTGACAGAATTAACGATCGTACATTACCAAAAAAATAAGTACACAGCTTCCCCATTTATGTGGAAATCCAACAAGATTGTCGGTGGATGCACTCGTCTGTCGTTTGTGAATCAGCAGACGCTACAAAAAACAGGGGAAGGTAATAATTAATTCTCAATTCTCAATTCTCAATTCTCAATTCTCAATTAATTACCTAGTGCCGCCCGGTAATAGCCGTTTGGGACGACCCAATCCAAGTGGTAGCCTATAGAGGCGCGGACGATTAATAATCGTAGTACTGGCTTCGTCAACGGGTGATGTCACCTTGACACCTATAGCACCAGCCAAATTTGCCCTGATTAAAGAGCTAGTACTGAGGTTGACACCAGTAAAGTTAGCTAGTGCTAAATTTGCGCTTGAGAGATCGGTTCTGGTGAGAATTGCACTGCTAAAATTGGTGCTGACTAGATTACCATAGGAAAGATCTGTTCCGGTCAGATTGGTATTGACGAAATTGACATTAACTAGGCTGGCTGCTTGTAATATCGCTCCAGTGAAATTGGTATTGGTAACACTAGATCCAGTGAGATTGGCACCACCGAGATTGGCATTGGCAAAATTTGTGCCAGTTAAATTTGCGCCGATCAGATTTGCTGCTTGCAGATCGGCATTTACCAACTTTTTGTTACTAAGATCTACACCGCTCAGATCGCAGCCGACGCATTTATTGGTAGTCATCAAAGTCTTGAGGTCGGCTACACTATAGGCATTCGCCGCAGGAGCGATGCCGATTGAGATGAGAACGCAGACAAAGGATAAACGGCAGCTCATTTTGGTAGTCATCCACTAGTTACAATCGACTCTAAACTAACAGAAGCTATAAATCATCTGAAGTTCCAATTGTGAATTTAGAGTAGAAGGTAATTGGGATTGGGGATACGTTTGACGATCGATTTTGGTTTGGAGTCCAGTTAGTGGATCTTGACCGTTTGCCACCAAAAATTCTAACCGATTGACTGGAGAGAGCGTCTTAATTTCATCTAATATCTGAAAGATCGCTCGCACATAAGGGTGATTTGGGTCTTTGTACCAGCCTTCGATCGCTAAATTAGCCTGGTCGAAGCCGAGATGAAAAGTGAGTGAGGGATTGCCAAATAAAGCAGTCCCCACGGGTCTAGCTTCCTCTTTGAGCAGGAGATTATGTGTCTGGGCGAGGTGACGAAGTTTATCCAATCGATCGTACCGAGCAGTGACATCTAGCGGTTCCTCATTCCAAGTAATCCCGACGGTAACGAGATAGGTTTGCAGCAGCATGTGACCGAGTTTTTCGGCTTTGGTGGCTAGATAGTCGTTATTGTAGTCATTGGCTTCGATTAATAATGGCACTCGATCGACCATTTCCAGTCCGTAGCCCTTGAGTCCGGCAATCTTGCGCGGATTATTAGTAATCAACCGAATCTTACTAATCCCCAAGTCGTTAAGCACCTGAGCGCCCACCCCATAATTGCGTAGATCCGCCGGGAAACCGAGGCGATTGTTAGCTTCGACCGTATCCAGCCCCAGATCTTGGAGCGAGTATGCCTTAAGCTTATTAATCAGCCCGATGCCACGCCCTTCCTGACGCAAGTAAACCACCACACCTGCCCCAGCATTCTCAATCATCTTCAGAGCGGCTTGGAGCTGCATCCGGCAGTCGCAGCGCAGCGATCCGAGGGCATCACCTGTCAAACATTCTGAGTGCATTCGCACCATCACGGGTTTGCCTACAAAGTCCGCCGGATTGCCCTTGACGATCGCCACCGTCTCGGTGGCATCGAGTAAGTTGCGATAGCCGTAAATCTGAAACTGCCCAAACTGGCTGGGCAGCTTGGTAATTGCCTCACGATGGACAAACCTGTCGTGCTTGAGCCGATAGCTAATCAGATCGGCAATACTAATAATCTTGAGATTGTGAGTGCGGGCATAGACAAATAAATCTGGCAGCCGAGCCATCGAACCGTCAGGATTTTGAATCTCGCAGATAACGCCCGCTGGAGCCAAGCCAGATAGTCTTGCTAAGTCTACCGCCGCCTCGGTATGTCCGGCTCGCTTTAAGACCCCACCTTCTTGCGCTCTGAGTGGAAAAATATGACCCGGACGACGGAGATCTTCGGGTCTGGTATCGGAGTCGATCGCTAGTTGAATCGTGCGCGTGCGATCGTCAGCCGAAATTCCGGTCGTGACGCCAAACTTCTGACTGGCATCGATACTGACGGTAAAAGCGGTTTGGTTGGGGTCGGTATTATTAGTCACCATCAATGGCAGATCCAACCGATCCAATTGGTTGCCCATCATCGCCAGACAAATCAATCCCCTTGCATGGACAGCCATAAAATTGATCCGATCTGCGGTAATGGTCTGCGCCGCACAGATCAGATCGCCCTCATTTTCCCGATTTTCATCATCTACCACCACGACCATTTTGCCCGCTGCAAAGTCTAATAAAGCGGTAGAAATCGTGTCAAACTCAAAATCGGATGTGTCAGTAGAAGAAATGGCTATCACAGATCGGTAAAATGTTGGTAAACTATATAGTCCATTCAAGCAAGTCAACGCCCTAGATCGATCGCCCGGAGTAAAACCCCGATCGAATCGCACAATTCAGACCTAATTTTGAATTTGGTGCCGAACTAGTTGGTATTTCTCACCATGAATATGGTACTAGTTTCTTTATTATAGAGGTCATAACATTCATGGGTGAGCAGATTAATCGCCTTCAAGTCGGGATTGTCGGTGCGTCAGGCTATGGTGGGGTGCAGTTGGTGCGCTTGTTGCAAGATCATCCCGCGATCGAGATTGCTTATTTGGGCGGCGACAGCAGTGCGGGTAAAAAGTTTGGAGATCTCTATCCCCATCTCGCTCATATCGTAAATTTAACCATCGAATCGATCGATGTCGATGTCATTGCCTCCCGGTGTCAGGCAGTATTTCTCGCCCTCCCCAATGGTTTAGCCTGCGAACTCGCCCCAAAATTGATCGCTAAAGGCTGTAGCGTCCTCGATCTATCGGCAGACTATCGATTTGCCGATCTCGATACCTATACCCAATGGTATAAGATTCCGCGTACCGATCGCGAAACCGCAGCACAGGCGGTCTATGGCTTGCCCGAACTTTATCGTGCCAAACTCCGCAATGCCAAACTCGTCGGCTGTCCCGGCTGTTATCCTACCGCCAGCCTCCTCGCCCTCTCACCCCTGCTCAAGCAAGGTCTAATCGATGCCGACACCGCCATCATCGATGCCAAATCTGGCACCTCTGGGGGCGGCAGACAAGCCAAAACTCATCTCTTGCTAGCGGAAGCCGATAACAGCATTACGGCCTACAGCATCGCCGGACATCGCCATACACCCGAAATCGAACAAGTTTGCAGCGATCTTGCCAGCCATGAAGTCAAAGTCCAATTTACCCCCCATCTAATCCCGATGGTACGAGGCATCCTCTCGACTGTCTATGCCACGATCCGCGATCCCGGCTTAGTCACCGAAGACTTAATTACCATTTACAAAGCTTTCTACCGCTCCTCTCCCTTCGTCCGCATCTTAGAAGGCGGCATCTATCCCCAGACCAAATGGGCAGCAGGTACCAACCTCTGCTACATCGCCGTCGAAGTTGACGTGCGAACTGGTCGCGTAATCGTAGTATCCGCGATCGATAATCTGATCAAAGGGCAAGCCGGACAAGCAATCCAATGTCTCAATGCGATGATGGGTTGGGATGAAACACTCGGACTACCGCAGATGAGTTTTTATCCCTAGATAATTCACGATCAAAGCATTAAGGGTAAAGGGTAAAGGGTAAATTACTCTCCATGGTACCCACGCTCTTGGAGCCAAATCAGAAGTAGAAAAGGAAAATGCTCAGAGTCTCGATCGTGATTCCTACCCTGAACGAAGCAAATAGCCTTGGACGCACGCTAAGACAGCTTCAAGTCCTCGATCCACCGCCCTTAGAAGTGCTGGTGGTCGATGGCGGTAGTGAGGATGAGACGCTGGCAATTGCCCGAGTCGCTGGAGTCCAGGTACTAACGTGCGATCGTCGCGGACGCTCCGTTCAGATGAATTACGGCGCAAAGTTAGCAACAGGTGATGTTGTGGTTTTTTTACATGCTGATACGGGAGTGCCAGATGAACTCATCACGATTATCGAGGGGGTATTAGCAGATTCAGCCGTTGTCTGTGGCGGCTTTATTTCGCTGATGACTGGAGCGCAAACAACCCGCTGGGGAGTTTCACTGCACAATTATCTCAAAACTTACTATGCTCCTTTGCTGTTTAAACCCCGTTTGTTCTTCAAAGGATTGCGCCTTTTATTCGGGGATCAGGTGATGTTTTGTCGTCGGGCTGAGTTTTGGGAGTGCGGTGGCTTTGATGAGACACTCCCGATTATGGAAGATGGCGATCTGTGTTTGCGGTTGGTACAAAAAGGGCGAATTCGACAGGTAAATCGCGTCGTTCAGTCGTCCGATCGTCGCGTCGCTCATTGGGGAGCATGGAAAGCCACCGCGATCTACCTTTACGTCGGGGTTCTATGGGGAGTTGGCGTCTCCGCAGACTATCTCAAGCAGTTCTATGAGGATATTCGCTAACTAAATTTTGCGACCAGCTTTAACAGCACCTGAAGGGTGGGATTGACAAAGGTTTGGCGATAGTACTCGTCAGCCGCTTGCTTAATTGCCCCGGCTTGGGTTGGATAGGGATGAATCACTTGAGACAGTGCTTTAAGTCCTTGCTTGGTGACTATTGCCAGTGTGATTTCGCTAATCAGATCGCCTGCGTGACTCGCGACGATCGTTGCTCCCAGAATCCGATCGGAGCCGCGTCGCAGCAGAATTTTCACAAAGCCCTCTGTTTCGCCATCGGTTAAGGCTCGATCGACTTCTGAGAACGGAATGTGAATTGTTTCAGTGGCTATTCCTTGGGCTTGAGCTTCTGCCTCATAAAGTCCAACATGGGCAATTTCGGGGTCGGTATAAGTCACCCAAGGCATAACTAGACTGCTGAGCTTGCTGCGTCCGATGCCGAATGGCGCAAATAGAGCATTTTTGATCGCGATGCGGGCGGCGGCATCAGCGGCGTGAGTAAATTTCCACTTCATACAGATGTCACCTGCTGCATAGATGCGCGGGTTAGTGGTTTGCAGATAATCATCCACCACAACGCCAGTAGGATCGTAACTCACACCCGCTGCCTCTAGGTTGAGTTCTTCTACATTCGGGGATCGTCCTGCACCGATTAAAATCCGATCGACAATAACAGTTTGAGTTGCGCCTTGCTGCTCATAGTGGATCGCTGTGCCAGCATCCGTCTGCTCGACGCGTTTGACCGTGCTATTTAACAGGACGTTGAGACCTTCTCGTCCAAAGCGCTGCTCGATCGCTTGGGCGGCATCGATATCTTCCCGATCGAGCAAGTGCTCATTTTTGTGCAGCAGCGTTACTTGACTACCCAGCCGCCCAAAGGCTTGCGCGAACTCACACCCGATCGGACCGCCGCCAATTACCGCGAGCCGCGCTGGTCGATCGACCAGTGAAAAGACGGTTTCATGGGTGAGGAATCCAGCTTCCGTCAGCCCAGGGATGTTGGGATGAGCGGCACGGGCACCTGTGGTAATCGCTGCCTTCTTAAAGCGCAGCAGCCGACCATTGACTTCGACGGTTCGTTCGTCTACGAATGCGGCATTGCCCAAAAACACATCAATGCCCTGAGAACTAAATTCTTTAGCCGAATCATGAGTGCTAATCTCGGCTCGAATCC
Source organism: Chamaesiphon sp. OTE_8_metabat_110 (assembly GCF_031382685.1). Classification (NCBI taxonomy): domain Bacteria; kingdom Bacillati; phylum Cyanobacteriota; class Cyanophyceae; order Gomontiellales; family Chamaesiphonaceae; genus Chamaesiphon; species Chamaesiphon sp. OTE_8_metabat_110. Next base: position 10,880 of record NZ_JANMZA010000438.1, read on the forward strand.
GCCGCATTCGCTCCATCACCGCTGCAAAATCAACATCTACTTCTGCGGGTGGACGAATGCCAAACGGCTCAGCATTGCGGATTGTCGCAGCGACTCGCGCCGACTGAATCATCGTTTTAGAGGGCACACAGCCCAAATTTAGGCAATCACCCCCCATCAGGCTTTTCTCGATCAGCGCAATTTTCAATCCCAGTTTCAATCCTGCTGCTCCAGCCGCCACAACCAGTCCAGCCGTTCCCGCCCCAATTACAACGAGATCGTATAGCGGAGCGGGTTTGGGATCGACCCAATCGGGGGGATGCACCTGAGCGAGTAATTCCTGGTTGTACCGATCGAAGGGTTGAACGGCAGGTTCGTCGAACAGCATATGGTTAAGGTGTTGTTTCATAAGACCTCATGCGAAAGTAGAAACATAATCTTTTTCAATAGAGTTTTTATCTAAAGCTCCCCCTGTCTTGAAAAGGTGCTTCACTTGGGCAAAGCCCAAGAACGCACTTTTCGCTATTCCCTATCCCCTATCCCCTATCCCCTGACTTTTGCAGAAAGTCTATACAATCGCGCCGCTGCAAGAACTCCCAGATCCAGCGGTACAGCCAAAGCAATGAAATCCGGTGACAATATCGCGTTGAGCCAGCAGCGTGGGGTTAAAATCGCGAATATGGGGTCGATGGCCATCGGGTTGTTTGGCATCTAAATCCAGCATTTGATTGAAGTCGCAGTCGAAAATGCGACCATCCCAGGAAATAGATAGCGTGTTGCGGCACATCAATCCTGAAATCGTGCTGGGATTGAAAGCATTCACAAGCCTTTCCATGTATGCCTGTAAGCTACCTGATGTTTCGAGCCACTCCAGAAACCGCGCGATCGGCATATTGTTGAGGGCGATTAGGCGATCGAAGGTAATGCCATAATTTTGCTCTAATCCTGCTCTCCATTCTTTTTCGATGCAAGGATTATTTTTCGCGAGGCAAGTTCCCAACGGATTTGTGACCAATACCAACTGTCGCTGAGGATCGCCCTTACCATAGCCCACGGCATTCAATCGCTGCAACGCTTCGATCGATTTCTCAAACGTGCCATCGCCGCGCTGGGCATCGGTTCCTGGCTGCTGATAGTGCGGCAACGAACAAACGATCTCGACACCTCGATCGCCCAGCCATGCGGGCAGATCCTGCATTCGCGGCAACAGCAGCACGGTTAAATTACAGCGATCGATGACATGCTTGCCCCGTGCGACACAGAGATCTACAAGATCGCGAAAATGCGGGTTCAGTTCGGGCGCACCCCCGGTGAGATCGACCGTATGAGCATCCGTTCGATCTAGAGCTTGCAAACAGGCATCGATTGTCGATCGATCCATGTTCTCAGTCGTGCGGGTGGGGCCTGCATCGACATGGCAATGGCTACAGGTCATGTTGCACAACTTACCGAGATTGATTTGAAAGATCTCCAGTCTGCTGGGTTCAAGGCGTTGCCACTGGTGAACCGCTAAGGTTCGAGCAAAGTCGCCCTGCATCTGCGACCAGTCGATCGCTGCTAACGCCGCCCGTTGTTGCTGGGGGTCTGCCAGCCGCGATCGTCCGTACAAATCTGTTGCTTTAACCTTTGTCTGAATTCGTTCGTGTTGCTGCTCGATATCCATCCTTAAGTCTCATTACATCTTCGTGCTATTTAAGATTTTATCGTTTTCAGATAGCTGGAAACCTCAATTCAAAGTTATGATTTGAACCTATCCCAAACAGGTAAATCCTCTGGTCGATCGACATCCGCGAGCATCGGCAGACAACTGAGGGATAAGTTTAGATTGCTGGCGATATCTACTGTTTGCTGAAATACGCGATCGGTACTCCATGCGATCGACTCGAACAATTCAGGCACAGACCGTCGCAGCCCAATAAGGTAGTAGCCACCATCAGTTGCGGGGCCTAATACTAGATCGGTCTGCTGTAGAGCCTGAAACGCTGCTGCCAGCAACGCGGCAGTCAACTCTGGACAATCTGTGCCAATGATGACGCTTGCCTTCACGCCGCGATCGAAGCCGACTTGGAACGCCTGCGCCATCCGAGATCCTAAATCACCTTGGGGCTGCGGCTGATACTGTAATGCCCCTAACCACGTTTGCATCCGATCTCGAGATCCGCCAGCAAACCAGACTTCAACGCTAACTGGATGGCTTTGCTGCAATAATTTGACTTGAGCTAGCGTTTGCTCGGTCATCTGGCGATGCAAGTCCGCTGCCGCCACGTCGCCTAATGCAGGAATCAGGCGCGTCTTGGCCTTTCCTGGCTCTGGGTAACGAGTAAAAATAATCAGGCGATCGCTCACGAAGTTACCTGTGTCCTTATTTTTGAAATCTTTGAGTCAAACTGTATTTATGGAAGCAAATGTGCGCGAACAGTACAACAAAATGGCAGCAGTGTACGATCGGGTCTGGAGTCGCTACATTTTTAGAAGTCTATCGTTTCTGAAAGACTGGGTGCAGCTCGATCCTCTCCATATTGTACTAGATGTTGCTTGCGGCACTGGCACCTTTGAACGCTTGGTACTGATCGAGCAGCCCACTCGATCGATTAGTGGTGTCGATCTGTCCGAGAAGATGTTAGAGATTGCGGCTAAAAAGTGCCGCGATTATCCGAATGTCTCGTTTCAGAATGCTTCGGTCGCGGCATTGCCGTTTGCCGATCGCAGTTTTGATGTAGTAGTGTCGGCAAGTGCCTTTCACTACTTTGACAATCCAACCGCCGCATTGATTGAAATGAAACGAGTCCTCCAGCCTGGTGGTGAACTGGTAATCCTCGATTGGTGCAAAGATGATTGGTTGTGTCGGCTGTACGATGTTGTTTTGAGGCGGTTCGATCCCGCGCACGAACAGTGCTACACCCAAGCTGAATTTCACCGCTTTCTAACCGGAGCAGGCTTTCAAATCCAGCGCGCCACCCGATTTCGCATCGGTATAGCGTGGGAATTAATGGTTGCGACTGCCAAGCCGATCTAGCAACCTGCATACATAAGCGATCTAAATCTATTCGATCGCTTATTATGAAATTACATTCGATCGGGAGTCACAATAATGTCTCTAGTCCAACTCATCCCAATTGTTAACGATCTCAGCCAGCCAGATAAACTCCAACTGTTTAAGCTCTTAGCTGCTCAAATCCCTGAAGCTGATTTACAAGTTATCTTTTCAGCTACAGAATATCCGGTTGGATCGCCTTATGAATTGACGGAAGCGGCAGATATCATGAAGCAGATGATTAAAGGCGACAGAGAGGCATCTGCGCGAGCCTCTTCTAGGCACGCGGGAACGAGTAAATTCCTGTCGATCATAACTTGAGGCTATGATTGAGAATATGCCGCCATTAGATAGAAAATAACAAAATTAACTGGAAAAGCTAATGTATGCATTTAATTGCAATCCGCAATTTGCGAGCTGATGCAGCTAAGTACCCAGATACGCAAACAGTAATTGAAGAATGGTACAAAGTTGTCAACACTGTATCTTGGCAGAATCTTGAGGAAGTTAAACAGATTTATCGCGATGCTGAAGCTGTTGGTAACTTTACTGTCTTCAATATCAAAGGAAATAAGTATCGGTTAATTGTAGATATCAATTATGTCAATCAAACTATCTACCACAAATATTTTCTAACTCACGCAGAATACGATAAGGATTCTTGGAAAAATGACGATTACTTTTGATAGAGCAGTATATGTCAATCTTTTAGCAGACTTTGTTCCTGAAGTTATTACATCAGAAGCAGAGTACGATCGAGCCTTAGCAATTGCAGAGCGTCTAGTTGCTAATCACAATCTAAGTAATGAAGAATCAAAATTTCTATCATTAATTGTGACATTAATCGAAGACTATGAAGGCAGGCATTATCCAATGGGTGATGTCACGCCTCATGCAGCTTTGTTACATCTAATGGAATATAGCGGTACTAGTCAAAGCGATTTAGTTGGATCGATTGGTTCTGCTGAGATTGTATCTGACATTGTTGATGGTAAACGATCGATCGATCCCATCCAAGCTAAGGCTCTTGGTGAATATTTTCAGGTTTCTACTAGTTTATTTATTTGAAATTAGATTACTTTGCTGGGCTTGATTCTGTTGAATTAGTCTCATCAATAGCCGCAACCCTTCATTAACAGCCCCAGAATCAGGGAAAACTGTGGCGACATCAGGATCTAGCTCGACAGTGAGGTGCGACTTTTTGCGTCCCTGCCCACGGGCAACAACAGTTAGTTGAGTAAAATCGTATTCGGGGCGTAAATCATCATCCATTTCAGAGATCTGATTCATAAGCTTTACGTTCTTTGCGAGTAACTTGACGGGCACTAATTAGCCGCGTGGTACCTGCACGCTCGGTATAAGAGACAACGAGTAGTCGCCCTCTGGCTGATTCTCCCATGATAACGAATCGTTGCTCTTGAATGGAATGCTCTGGATCGGCAAAGGTTAAAAATAACGGATCGTCAAATACAGAAGTGGCTTCGTCGAAAGAAACATCATGCTTGGCAATGTTACTTTTGGCTTTTTCCTCGTCCCATTCAAATGACATAACTCCTCTTTACCAATTTCTCTTTCTAAATCTTATCAGGAAACAGTCGTCTCACTTAAGATCGAGCGAACCCAATCACATTTAGATCGAGTATTCAATTTCAGCAGATCGATCGTGATAGCTCAAATTCTTCTAGATAGACAACATAAAATGATTTTGCGTCACTAGCAGGAATTGATTTT
>NZ_JANMZA010000442.1:0-2478 GCF_031382685.1 Chamaesiphon sp. OTE_8_metabat_110
TCTTGCTCCCTCTCCTTTAGGAGAGAGCTTGTCTTGCTCCCTCCCCTTTATAAGGGGAGGGCTGGGGTGGGGTAAAGATCTACGCAATAATTCAAATAACTTGGATTAATTAAAGATCGATTAATCCTGGGCAAATAGCGCGTCGGTATTGATAAATCCGCGCACAACTTCAGGATTTGCCGTCCGACACAGATCTTCAGGTGTTGGTGCTGGCGATTTCCAGATGGTTAATTGAATCGGTTGCGGCTTGTATTCAGTGCTAGGGTGCAGAACGTGAGGACAATTTGACACGATCGCAAGTATATTCATTTCTGCCCGTAAATCTACATAACTACCCGCTTTTTCGCAGGTGCGGTCGTATTGTAAATACCCGTCGGGCGATACAGCAACCCGACTGAATAGATTGATATTCGGCATCAAATCTTTACGGGTTAATCCCCGTTTACCCAACGCTTTGAGAAAGTTATTTCGAGAATTTCTTAAAGTCGCATCGCCATAATTTACCTCATTACTCGTACCATTACTACAGCCACAGATTAAGTCGTGACAACCAGATGTATCGGTAGTAATCGAGCATAATATTCTGCCCATATCCGAATACATCACCATCCCTTGTTTGAGAAAGGCATTGAACTGGATTTTAGCTGTATCGGCGACATTCAGTCGCTCGATCGGATTGTCGGCATTGTAGCAGACTAGAGATACCCCGTGCGAGCCAGCTAAGTCAGTGATGCGAAGTGTATTGCCGCGCTTGATAATGCCGTGCCAGTAATCGCCACCTGGTAGCTTTTCATCAAGTAGCACTAACTTGGGGTCGATGCCGGGATGTGTGGCTAAAGTAGTATTCATCTTAAGTCTGCTCGATTGGGTATGTAATTGGGTCACAGGTAGTGCAAATATCAACAGCCGAGGAGATGCCACAGCAAAGCTGAAGTGGTTCTCCCGGGCTTTTATCCCGCCGTGTGACCGAATTAGTAGTGTCTATTCACACCCAATCGGCTGCTTCTCTCGGACCAGTCATCGATGAATATCGATCGGAACCCTAGAAGCGATCCTGACTTGTATTGTAGATTAATCTGAAATCGTAATAAATGAATAATAGCAGATTAGATCTCAAAAGTGGAGCGATCGATCGAGCATCTTTTCAATTTTTGAAGAAAAGTATCCTATAATACCTCTGGATATCTCAAAAACAATTGCGATCGAAATAACAATCGATCGTAACTGTGCTTTTGGATACAAAATACTCAAGAGTAATGTTGGTAGTTTTGTTGGCAAAGCTACCGAAGTACCCAAGGATCGAAGACTCGGCTAATTTGCTGAGTCAAATTTAGGTCGATCGATTTTCGAGAGCGCAATTATAAATTAGTGAAGATTTTCATGTTACACCGATCGCTCTTATCGACTTGTCTGTTATTTACGTCAGCTTTATTTCTTACGGTCAGTTGTAGCAACCCAGGTGCAAATAAACCGACAGGAGAATCAGCAACTTCGCCAAATCCTGCGGCTGCTAGTGCGCCAGCTTCTGAGTCCAAAACAGATGTTAGATTGGGTTTTAGTGCGTGGCCGGGTTGGTTCCCTTGGCAGGTTGCTCAAGAACAAAAAATCTTTGAAGCTAATAAAGCATCGGTAAATTTAAAATGGTTTGATGGCTATTTGGATTCGATTTCTGCCCTCAATGCCGGACAATTAGATGCTAATAGTCAAACATTAGGCGATACGATCGCTTCGATTGCTGGAGGTGCGGATCAGGTAGTTGTATTGACGAATGACAACTCGACGGGCAATGATAAAGTCATCGTCAATAAAAATATCAAATCAGTTGCCGATCTCAAAGGTAAAAAAGTTGCTGCCGAGGAAGGAACTGTGGATCACTTTTTATTACTACAGGGTTTAAAAAAAGCTGGTATGACAGCCAAAGATATTAAGTTTGTACCGCTGGAAACTGGTAAAGCTGCGGCAGCTTTTGCTGCCGGACAAGTAGATGCAGTTGCTGTATTTGCACCTTTCACAACTCAGGCTCTCAAATTACCAGGAAGTAGGGAGTTATTTAGTTCCAAGGATTTCCCTGGATCGATTTCCGATCATTTAGTTGTCACTCGAAAATTTATTAACGAACATCCCGAAAAAGTTCAAGCAATGGTAGATAGTTGGTTTGCTACTTTAGACTATATTAAAGCTAATCCCGATGCTGCTAATAAAATTTTAGTCAAACGTGCGGGAGTGAGCGATAGTGAGTACCAAGCATACGCCCAAGGCACCAAGATTTTTACCGTGTCCGAAAACCTCAAAGCTTTTCAGGCTGGGAATGATATGAATTCTTTGCCATATGCAGCGACACAAATGAGTGCGTTTTTGAGTGAGGTAGGGTTAGCGAAAACAAAACCAGATCTAACTAAAATATTTGATGACAGATTTGTCAAAGCATATGCAGCCAAAGCAAAGAAATAATCGCGATCGAGATTCATCAGACGCGGG
>NZ_JANMZA010000463.1:0-2119 GCF_031382685.1 Chamaesiphon sp. OTE_8_metabat_110
CAGCTACTGCGGAGAGCGTGCCATCGCCACCAGAGGCGATAATAGCTTCGGCACCACGCTCGATCGCAGCTTTGGCTAATTCGCCAGGTTCGCACTCGGCGGTAGTTACGACTACTTCTAGATCGATTTCTGGTCGGAGCATCGATTCGATCGTTTCGAGATCTTGCTCGGCATTACCTTGTCCGGCAACGGGATTAAAAATCAGGCAGGCTTTACGTGTCATCATCGGTATCCTCCAGGGGGGAACTAGGCGTGGGTTCGGAAATTTGTTGGATCGCTTCCAAAATTACCTGCGGGTCGGTCGCTTGCTGCATGATTTCCGCCTCGGCATCGTGACGGTTTTTGACATTGGGCAGATCTACACGTAACTCTTCGACAAGGGAAATTAATTTGGCGATTTTTTGCTCGGTGACGAGATTGAGTTGCAGCATCAGATGCGATCGTTCTTCACTGAGCTTTTCTTGACGATTTTCGTAGACTAGTACTCCTGTCGAAATAAATAGGGAGGCCAGATCCAGCCACTGTTCGCGCAGGTCGAACTGCGGAAACGTGGCGGGTAAAACGCCCAGATCGACTAAGTGCCCGCAGAACTCCCAAATCGCAAAAAACCCGACTTGAAAATACAGAAACTGGGGCTGTCCAAAAATGCTGACAATTTTTTCCAAACCCCGTTGAGCGACGGTAGCTTGCTGCTGATAACGCTCTTGGTAATTGGTAATTGTCTCGACATTTTTGAGGACATGTTCGGGGATTTCCAGATCCTCTTCCGGCGGCGGAATCGCTTCGACGATATTTACCAGCTCGGGATAAATCGAAAAATCTCTACTGGAGTCGTTGCGTCCGACCTTTGTCATCAGCGGATCGATAATTAGCCCGACTTTAGGCGGCTTCATGAGTTTTCTCCTCATAGGCGAGCGGTGGCTGTTCGGAAATTTGTTGGATTACCTCCAAGATTGCCTGCGGATCTGCCGCTTGCTGCATGATTTCGGCTTCGGCATCGTGACGGTTTTTGACATTTGGTAGATCGACGCGCAGTTCTTCGACTAGCGAGATTAATTTCGCGATCTTCTGCTCGGTCACTAGATTAACCTGTAATTCTAAAAGCGATCGTTCTTGACTTACCTTCTCCTCCCGCCGTTGGTAAACCAAGACCCCAGTTGTCGTCAATAATGAAGCTATTTCCAGCCCGTGCAAACCAGGCTCAAACAGGGGGAAATTTTTAGGAATAATTTTATGTTCGGCGAGACTACTACACCCAATCCACACGCTAAAAAAGACGATCTGACCGTACAAAAACTGTGGTTTGCCAAAAAAGTCGCCAATTTTGTCTAATAATCGATGATGGGGTTTGGAATTTCGTTGGTGTTGAGCTTGGTGATTGTAAATTGTCTCGACATTTTTAACCGCGTGCTCTGGGATGGTGTCATTTTCAATGAGGATATCTGGTCGCGCTGAGTATAGCTCGACTGATTGTGGGCTGTGTCGATCCACAGCAGGATCGCGGGCATTAATTTGTTTCATATTTACCAGATTAGGTTAGAGATAATAAATGAGTAGAGACGATCGATCGTCCCTACTCGGCGATAATTAGAGTTTCAAGGTTGAGAAGTCTGGCTTGTTAGGCGTAAACCCTAGAGATCCCCCTTGAAAAGCTACCGTGTATACACAAGTCTGTTATGCTGCATAGTCCCTCTACCCCACCCCAGCCCTCCCATTATACTGGGGTGGGTGCACGCCCCCCCTTTATATGGGGGGGTTGGGGGGGTAAACCCAGCGAAAACGAAGCAATACACGGCAGCCTTGGAAAGAAGAACAGTTAAACCGATACTATTTAGTGGGGCACCCAAACTGATACAGAGCCGCCATTACAGCGAAACTCAGCCCAGCCATCATTATTGGTAACGATCGGGTCTTTGATATGCTCGGTGATGTCTACATAAGTGCAATTGGGCAGACCGATTTCCATCCACTTGGTGCCGCCTTCGCCATTAGTCAGCACTACTGCCATACCGCCGGGATTGGACTCATCGCCCGCCCGCGTCCAGCCGATCGTATTCGGATGGTCGAAGTAGTCGCGTTGTTCGCCGTAGGCATAGTTTTGACGGGCATACAAGAACTT
>NZ_JANMZA010000478.1:0-14761 GCF_031382685.1 Chamaesiphon sp. OTE_8_metabat_110
GGGCGCCGAATTAATTTGTCTCAATGATGAGGCTGATGGCGATCGGATTAATGTCAATTGTGGTTCGACTCATTCGGGAGCTACCTTTACTGCGGCGCCAGCAGCCAGATCGAGGACGATCTTCATCCCCGCTAAGCTAGCATCTGGTAACAGCGAATCTTGCATCGCCGCTAGATACTGCGCGATTAATTCCGGTGTGAAGTAGAGCTGACCCCAGTTTTCTGGTTCGATATTGACTCCCGATTGTCCTCTAATTCCTGCCTCGATCGCGGCTTGCAAGTCCTTAGTGAGTTTTGTGCCGTGAGTACCAAAAAACTTAATTCCGTTGTCTTCTGGCGGATTGTGGCTGGCGGAAATCATCACGCCGCCGATCGCATCGCTGGTCGCCGTCAGATGGGCGACTCCCGGCGTGGGGCACAATCCCAAATTCCAGACCTCAATCCCCGCCGAAGTCAGCCCCGCAGCCAGCGCACTCGCCAACATATCACTAGAATTGCGCGAATCTTGCCCGATGACGATCGGCCCAACATCCCGATCCGTATCGATCGCCGCCTGACGTAAGACCATTCCCGCCCAGTAACCCACCTGGAGCGCCAAGTTAGCGGTGAGGACATCACCGACTCTACCACGAATACCATCGGTACCAAACAGGGGCGAATTAGGTAAATTGAGATGTTCGATCGGGGTGAATGTAGTCATATATACAGTGAGTAGTTTAGGAGCTGCTTGGTAGATCGTATTACCAAAAGTGGCATTACTCAAGATCGATCTTGTTAACAGCGATGGTGGGGGTTAGTTGAGATCGTCATCTTGGCGATCGAGCGGGTACGAGTCGTAGATATAATCTAGTTAAGATAGTGATGACATTCACAGATCGTCCGAGCATGAACCTGTTCTGAAGATACCAGCAAATATCTGGAGTAAGCATTGATGGCTACCGACGAACAGAGAACTGCCAGCCAAATTCAACTCGATCGATTAGCCGAATTAGATGCTACCGCGCTGTTAGATAGCCCGGTAGAGGCGATATTCGATCGCTTCACCAGGCTTGCTAGCTCGATCCTGAAGACCCCCATATCGCTGGTATCCTTGGTCGATCGCGATTGCCGAGGTTATACTCTGGGCGCTTTTTGTGCGATCGATACCCGCCCGCCTTAAATAAGATCGACACCGATCCCGATCGGATTATCGCCGATGCTTGCGAGCAAATGCGACCACTTGCCGATCGATCGCAGATATCCTTGACTTGGCATACAGATGTGGATTTGAGATGTCTGGCCGATGCGGATAAGTTGCGACGTGTTATCGTCAATTTGGTCGGTAATGCGATCGGGCACACTCCCCAGGATGGCAATATCTCGGTAGTAGCGCAGTCTTATGAAAAAAATGCGGTATTATTTTCGGTAACAGATAACGGGTACGGCTATTCGCGCATTTTCACCAGTGCTTCCCTAACTGTCGCGGGTAATTGACGCATAATTTTACCCTTTTCCCGATCGACAGCTACTAGCGTCACCATCCCTGAGAGATAGATAACCTGTCGATCTACTGACTGAATTTCGTACTCCCAGACAATCCGCACGCCTTCCATATCGACAGTCCGCGTATTGACGATCGCCGTATCGCCCATTTTTAGAGCGTGGTGATAGCGCACCGACACATCTACTACGGGCAAATCGCACCCCATCGCCACCAAATCGGCAAAATCAATCCCGATCGATTTGAGACAGGCTACCCGCGCCTCTTCCATCCAAATCAAGTATGTTCCGTGCCAGACGATGCCGCCATAGTCGGTATGATGGGGATACACGACGATCGGATACTCAAACCAATTGGCTGACATGGCTTGATAACTCAACTTTTCGATCGCGCTATCGGAAGAACTGGGCGGACGAATATCCGTAGATTCTGTCATAGTTATAATCTGCTATCGAGCGATGCGGTTACAGAGATTGTGCGTTATCTTAACTAGATATTAGTATGCACTGTTGAGATGAATATACGCCGGATTGCCGCACTTGTTTGGGGGTTAATTGTAGTTGTCGTTAGCAATACGATCGTATCGCTCCCGATTGCCAATGCCGGATCGATCGCGACATATAGCGATGTCAGATTTACGCCCCAACAAGTTGACATCATCGAGCAGCTAAAAACTGCGCGGGTGGTATATCTAGGCGAAACTCACGATCGCGAGTCCGATCGCGATAAACAGCTCGCAATTATTCAGACTCTCTTCCAGCATAACCCACGCCAAGCGATCGGCATGGAAATGTTTCAACGTCCCGCGCAGCCATTACTCGATCTCTATTTAGCTGGAAAAATTACTGCGGCTCAATTACGCCAGCGATCGGAATTTGACAAACGGTGGGGATTTAAATGGGAGTCTTACTTACAGATTCTCGAATTTGCTAAAGCTAACAAACTGCCAGTTATCGCCCTCAATACACCTACCGAAATTACCCGCAAAACTGGCAAAGAAGGCTTAGAAAGCTTAACTGCTACCGAACGCCAATATATCCCGCCAATTACCGATATCGATCGTAGCAATCTCACTTATCAACAGATGATTTTGGCTAGTTATCAACAACATGCTGGCATCGTCTCGATCGCGAGTAAAAGTTTTGACAGGTTTTATACCGCTCAATTATTATGGGATGAAACGATGGCGGAACGGGTGGCTAATTTTGCCAAACAAAATCCCGATCGTCAGATAATCACAATTGCTGGTAGCTCGCACATTATCTATGGCTATGGTATTCCCGATCGCGTCAAGCGGCGGATGGGTAATGCAAATTTTACCCAAAAAACCGTATTACTCAGCCACGATTTAGACCCAAAACAATCATCACCTGCTGACTTCATTTGGAGTAACGATCGCGACTAATTTGGATTGAAGAGGGTCTAACTCGATCTTCAAATTAGATCGGGCTTCGATCGATGGAATACCGCACGATTGAAATCGTCGCTCATGTTGCAAAGTCCGCCTACGCGGACTGAGATTCCTTAAACCCGCGTAGGCGGGTTTTGCATCACCAGCGGCGGTTTCAACCGCTGCCTAATCTAGGACGATCGATCCCCCACTCAATTCGGGCATATTAAGGTTATCAATTTTGAGATCGATCGTCAAAATGCCCTCAAATTTCACCCGCATCTATATTCACCATATCTGGTCAACTTGGGATAGACAACCGATGTTAATTCCAGAGGTTCGAGATGCCGCGTACAAGGTAATTCGAGAAGAATGCAAATCTTTGAAATGCGAAGTAATTAGAATTGGCGGGGTTAGCGACCACGTTCATTTGCTGGCAACTTTAAATCCAACTATTTCACTTGCGGATTTTGTCAAACAGGTGAAGGGGAGTTCTTCGCATTTCATAAACCATGAGATTCGACCAGATTTCTTATTCAAATGGCAGGGTAGTTATGGTGCTTTGACGGTGAGTAAGAATGGGGTGGATGATTTGTGTGAGTATATCGATGGGCAGGAGGAACATCATCGTCAAAAGTCTTTGATTTCTGATTGGGAGCCGATTTAGATGGTGCGATGAGGGGGCACGATTGAATACCGCACGATTGAAATCGTCGCTTGTGATGCGAAGTCCGCCTTCGCGGACTGGGATTGCTTAACGTGCGTGGGCGGGTTTTGGATTGTGAGTGGGGATTTCGATCGCTAACTAATATCGATCTTTACTCAGGATCGATCGATAATTGATATTCTATTTGATGATTTTTGAGTTTTTCACCCAAAGATTCCGCCATGCCTGGATGAACATTTTGCTTAAGAACATGTGTCTGTCCGTCGCAAAGTATCTCTCTTAATCTGTAATTTGCAATATCTAGATCGAATGCACGCGACAAAAAGTCAATTTGAGTACAATCTAGATTGTAGGTTGGATTGAGATATAAAGTCATTGTCGGCCCAGTATAATCTGGAGGTAAAAAATGACCCATCCACATCCATTCTCTTTCACCTCCCTCACCTTTTGGAGTGCCCCATGATAATTCATCCCACCAATAATCATCTAACTTTTCTGAGAAAGTAACGCAATTGAGTCTATTTGCGTGAAAATGCAGTTCTTCCACATTTTGACAAAGATAAACAAATTTCTCACATTCTTGGCAAAATCGAGCCTTACTATTTTCGGTCGGCTCTAATTGATTCCATGTTTGAGTACATTGGAAAATTTTACAGTTATTAATTTGTAAATGGTCAGTATCTTTGATTAGAGTCAATCTGTTTTACCTCATCATCTCTAATAAATTTTTAATACTAATAGCACGATCGAATACCGCACGATTGAAATCGTCGCTCATGCTGCAAAGTCCGCCTTCGCGGACTAAAATCCCCAACCCGCGTAGGCGGGTTTTGCATCACAAACGGCGGTTTCAACCGCACGCCACCCCACCATCAACCCAAACCCGCCTCCAATTCCGCCTTAGCCACCCCCAAAGCCTCCTTCACCTTACTGGCATCCCGTCCCCCAGCCTGAGCCAAATTCGGTCGCCCACCGCCGCCACCGCCGCAGATCTTCGCGATCGCACCGATGAACTTCCCAGCCTGTAAACCCTTCCCATTTACCCCTTTACTAAAAGCCGCCACCAAACTAACCTTATCTGGTTCGGGGATTGAAGCCAGGACGATCGCGCCTTCTCCCAGTTTATTTAATAACCGTTCTGCCGCAGTTTGGAGCGCACTAGCATCAACATCACCCAGTTCGGCGATAATGATTTTAAACTCGCCAATAGTTTGGGCTTGAGATAGTAATTGTTCGGATTTAGCGACCGCCAGTTCGCCCTTCACTGTCTCTAATTGCTTCTGATTGGCTTTGAGTTCGGTTTGCATTGTCGAGATGCGATCGAGAATTTCTTCGGGTTTAGCTTTAAACCGATCGCTCAATTCTTTGACTACTTTATCGCGGACATTGAGATAGTCTAAAATTGCATTACCCGCCACAGCTTCGATCCGCCGGACACCAGCAGCAACTCCAGCTTCGCTGATAATTTTGAACGCCCCAATTTCGGCGGTATTATTCACATGAATACCACCGCATAATTCCATCGATACGCCAGGAAAATCGATGACGCGGACTTCATCGCCATATTTTTCACCAAACATGGCTACTGCGCCTTTAGCTCTAGCTTGCGCGATCGGCATTACCTCAATTTCGGCTGAATGTGCTTCAGTAATCCAGGTATTTACTAACTCTTCTACCTGTTGAACTTCCGCAGGTGTGAGAGCGCGGGGACAATTAAAATCGAACCGCAACCTGTCGAATGAAACTAACGAACCTGCTTGAGAAATCTCTGGATCTATCAGGAGTTTTAAGGCTGCTTGTAATAGATGAGTTGCCGTATGATTTGCTTGAGCGCGACGACGACATGCGGTGTCAATTTGGGCGGTAACTGTATCGCCGACTCGCAAGTTTCCACGCTCGATCGATCCAAAGTGAACGAAGAATGCCGACTCTTTTTTGACATCATCGATGCGGACTAATAAATTATCGCCGGATAAGTAACCGCGATCGCCGATTTGTCCGCCAGATTCGGCGTAGAAGGGACTTTTATCGAGGATAATTTGGACATTCGTACCCGCATCTGCTTCAGTATCGGCGGCACCATCGACTAATAATGCGACTACTTCCGCTTGACTATTTATCGATTTATAACCGATAAATTCCGTCGCCTGAAGGTGTTCGGCAAAACTATCGAGCGTGCCTTGCACTGTCAGATCGATTGTCTCACGACCGCTGCGACCAGTTTCGATCTGTACCTGCATTGCTCGATCGTAACCCACTGCATCTACCGTCAAACCTTGTTCTTCGGCAATCTCTTGAGTCAACTCTAAGGGGAAGCCATAAGTATCATAAAGTTTGAACGCATCATCCCCAGCAATTATCGTATCGCCCGATCGTTTCAATCGATCGATTACTTCCGCCAGTAGCTTCTCGCCGAGCGCGAGTGTTTTTAAAAACTGGATTTCTTCCCGTTGGAGTTCGGCAAAGATTTTATCGGATTTCTCCCGCACATTAGGATATGCAGATTCAGACATCTCGATCGCGGTTTCGGCTACCTTAGTTATAAATTCACCCTCGATGCCGATTAATCTCCCGTGTCGCACCACCCGCCGAATCAGGCGGCGGAGGATATAACCGCGTCCGGTATTTGACGCGCGGATAGTATCCGCAATCATGTGAACGACAGCTCGAACGTGATCGCCGATGACTTTGAGCGAGGTTTTAGTTGACTCATCACTAGAAGCGTAGTCAATCCCCGCGATATCTGCCGCAGTTTGAACGATCGGAAAAATCAAATCCGTCTCATAATTATTCGGCACATCCTGGAGGATTTGTGCCATCCGCTCCAAACCCATCCCTGTATCGATGTTCTGGTTCGCTAACGGCGTGAGATTGCCATCGACATCGCGGTTGTACTGCATGAACACCAGATTATAAAACTCAATAAATCTGCTGTCATCTTCCAAGTCGATATGGTCATTCCCCAGTTCGGGATGGAAATCATAATAAAGCTCAGAGCATGGCCCACAAGGCCCTGTCGGCCCCGACACCCAAAAATTATCATCAGCACCCAACCGCTTAATTCGCAGGGGATTCACGCCAATCTTGTCCCGCCAGATCGCAAAAGCTTCGTCATCATCTTCAAACACGCTGACAACCAACCGCTCAGGGGGCAGCTTAAACACCTGCGTCGAGATTTCCCAACCCCATTCGATCGCTTGTTCCTTAAAATAGTCCCCAAAGCTAAAATTGCCCAACATCTCAAAAAATGTATGATGCCGCGCCGTCCGTCCGACGTTCTCGATATCATTGGTACGGATACATTTCTGAGAAGTCGTCGCACGGGGAAAATCGGGCTGACGTTGACCCAAGAAGATCGGCTTAAATGGTAACATCCCCGCGATCGTCAATAACACCGTCGGATCTTCCGGTACCAAGGAACCGCTCGGCAACGGCTGATGCCCCCGCTGGCTATAAAAATCGAGGAAGGCTTGACGGATCTCGGCACCACTGAGTTTGAGAGCAGACATAGGACTTTAATATAGAGAGGCAAGTATAAGCTATCCCTCTATTGTGCCATTTTTGGCTTCAGCAATAACAACCCAGTGTATTCTACTAGGAAGCTATTTCAATTTGTGGAATATAAGAAAGGAGATCGCTTTTCTACGAGCGATATCCTTTCTCACCCAACGATGATTAACACTCAGTGTTTAATCACTGAGTGTTAATCATTCGCCACAACTTTCTACCTGTAGAGCTTTGCCCGAGTTTGAATCCACTCCCAAACATCTTTTGATAACCATCCGTTAGCAGTAGAAGGATCGATCTCTACAATTAATAGACGATCATTTTGATCCAGACACTGACGTAAGCGTTCACTAATCTGGTTTGCACTCAAATTAGTATTGATTAACCACGTAGATTCCATAGGCTTACACCACTCACCCAGAGATTTGATAGCCTCATGGATAACTCGGTAGTCTTGCCCTGGTGTGTTAAGGTCGTATGTAACGAGTTTCATTTTGCTCATTTAGAAGCCTAAATTGTAGAAGAAGGCTAGGGGGTAGGCTTCAATTTAATATTGAACCCCCAACCTGTATTTATGGAAAGCGTCGGAAGCTGTAACTTGCGACGCTTTCATTATAACTGACATATTTCGGTTTTAGTAAATTGCGAGACAAAGTGCCGATTAATTTTTCTTTGTGTGTTTTAACAAAAATTGTGGAGATAGCAATATAGTGTTGCTGCTTCGGGTACAATCAAGACATAGAAGTAAGGCTACTTATGGCAACTGCCATTGCCTGCTTTCGCATAGGGAGCTAAGTTGATTATGGAAAACGTATTTTCACGGCAGGAGGTTTTGAAGCTGACATGTCTGAGTTCAGGACAGTTAAGCCGATTAGATAAGTCTGGTGTTGTTGAACCAACAAAGCTCGGTAGCGAGAGCCATCCAGTCGTTCTCTACAGTCTTAATCAAGTTCTTGAGCTAAGAGTTATCGCTGCACTCAGAACGCAATTGTCCATGCAGGAGATTAGAAAGGTTGTCAACTATATTCGAGAATATGGATTTGACACAGCACTCTCTGGAAAGTTCTTGATTTTCTGTGGTGAACAATTGTACTGGATTTGTTCGGATGAGTCTCTGCAAGAAACAATTATCAAACTCACTGGTAAAAATAGAGGGCAGGTCATTTTAAAAGCAATTCATCCAATCGGAGATATACTCTCTGACTTACAGGAAGAAATTAAACGTAGGGACTCAGCTTCGAGAGCGACCAGCTACTGTCACTAATGCCGGATAATTGAAACTGAGATTCGATTGAAAATGGATAATGTCCAATAATTCAAAACCAAATACAGTAATTGATTCAGGTATTTTCTCTCTCAATTTGTAAAGTCAGTAATTCGATCGAGTCTCTAGATCCTTGAGACTCGATCTCATAGCAACAACCCAAGCAAATCGAGGATAATAGACGAAAGCCATAGAGATAAACAAAATCATGGACTGGAAAACATATATTCATTCAGATCCCAAAATTCTGCTTGGAAAGCCAGTAATCAAAGGGACGCGACTATCCGTTGAATTCATTCTCGGACTATTTTCAGAAGGGTGGACAGCACAACAGGTTTTAGAAAACTACCCAACACTGAATACTCGATCGATCCAAGCCGTATTCGCCTTTGCCGCAGAGTGTATCAAAGAAGATGTCTATTACACACCTGTACTATCTGCATCCGCATACACTAGAAGAACCAGCAGCAATATTATTGAATCTGTTTCAGATTGAGAAATTGCAGATTGAGGGATGGTTTACGATCGTCGAACGGGATCGAATTCGTCAACGTCCTTTGCCTTAGTCGATCGATTTGCAATGTCAGTGATTTGGTCGATCCTCTAGATCCTTGAAATTCGATCGTCAATCAAAATCTACAACTAAAGCGATCGCTAAATTGATTTCTCTCATGATTTCAGAAGGTAAAATGCCTAACTTGCGAACAAATCGCTGTAAGTCCACTCCCCGTAATTGCAGGACATCTACGGCAGAAGTTTTTGTCAACCCATTATTTGCATCTGGCTCTACTCGAACTTGCCAAGGATTGAGTTCAAAATGCTGCTTCCAATCAGTCAGAGGGGCAATTAGTTTAAGTGGTAATTTGCCGAACGCGCAAGCGCACCCCCAGGGTGGTCGAATCAACACTAATTACCACTACCGGACGAGTTTTGCGAATCTCCGATCCAATCGTTGGATTTAAGTTAACTAACCAGATATCCGATCTGAGCGGTAAAACGTCAATACTCAATGAAGTCACCGCCTAAAAACTCCCTCCAATCTGGATCTAGCTCGTATTCTGGTGCCATCGCTTCAGCACGTGCGGCTAAAATTCGATCGCGTTCCACTCGTGGTAATTTTAGCAATGATGCTCGATCTAACATGGGTAGATTAGGCACCAAAGAATTGTCATCAAGTAAAGTTAACTTGACCCGTTTACCCACAAGTGTATTGCTGTGCTGGAGAATTTCCTCCCATGTACCGACGATCTCTGTTGCTGGGAGCATAATCATTGACTAGAATGATGGGTGCATATTCTTTATTTTAATCGGTTTGAAGCTATTGTCGATCGAGTTGACAGCCGATTAATCTAGATCTGCGGCGATCGTGGCTTTAATGGTATCTTTAGCAGTAGTTTGAAACTCGCGGACATTCACCCGATCGAGTAATTTCACGGCAATAATCATCGCCAAGGCTTGTAAGCTAAATACCAATCCGTAGGCGAAGACAACATCTGGTGCGATTGACTTGCCCAGATCTAGAGCGATACCGCCAAACACCGTCGCTAAACCTTTGGCTAAGGCTTGAGATAACCCCCATGCGCCGATAAATGTCCCGGCTGTTTCTGGTACTGTCAGATCTAACATCAGGGTAATTGCGCCAGTTGTCACCAATCCCGAACACATTCCAAATATTAACAGCGCCAATTGGAGAAATTTAGGATTGTGCGTAAAACCGGAAGCGATGAGCAAGAGCATCGATGCTGCCACTAGCATACAACCCAAGCGGGCGGTCTTTTGTTTGCCGAGCTTGGGGATGAACCAGAATCCCGCCGCACTTAAACCCAATAAGGTACCGCCACCCCAATAAGCGTTAAGGCTGGCAGTTTTGCCGACAGGCAGATCGAATACTTCGCCGCCATAGGTTTCGAGAATCGGATCTTGAATGAATAATCCGAGTGTCATGACGACGAGAAAGGTAAAAAATACCTGAGTTTGGCGACTGGCGGTGAGAATGGCTAAAGCACGCCCCAGGGATAAATGCGAGCCTTGATGCGGCGTGGTGACGCGATTGATAAACCGCGAATATTTGCGCTCGACGCCCCAAGTAGCGATTAAAGTTAAGCCTAAAACGATCGCCGGAATAATCAGAAATAAGCGATCGATTTGGACTTGAACTTGGGCGATTGTGGCATTAAGTTCTAGAGATCTTAATAATACGCCGATCGTAATCGCACCGACAATCGTTCCGCCGATCAACATCGACCAATCTACGGCTACTACTCTCGATCGATCTTCCTCATCGGTGATGTCTACTAGTAATGTCGCAAATGGTGTCGAGCACATGCTCACTGACAAACCATATAGGGCAAAAACTGCCCCTAGTAATCCCGCCCAGCCGTAAGTCGCCAACGTCCAACCCGCTAATTTGAGACTCGCGCCGAGTTGCCACATTATTTGCACTGCCACGATCGCATTAATAGCCAGTCCTGCCGCACCCAGCCAGATGTAGCCAGTCCGATGGTAGCCAAATAGGGGCTTGGTATCAGAAAGTTGTCCGAAGATAATTCGGGCTGGCGCAACGAAGAGAGTGAGGGCGAGAATCACCGTGGCGATCGTACTCGGTACGGCTAATTCCTTGATTAGTACCCGATTGAGGACGCCAAATACCATCACTGACATCATCCCCAAGCCCATTTGAAACAATCCCAACCGGATGGTTGTCAGTAAATTCAATTTGGGCAGGGCTTTGCTATAGTTCCAATCTTGCCCCGTTTCTGGACTAGATAAGTCACCAGTAGTCATAAAATTAAATATTAAAAAATAGATCTAAGTTTGTCTAATTTAAACTAGATATCTCATTACCACCAATGGATTGGTTAATAAAAGTTTAGGCATTTATCATTGACAAATCGAGTTTTTCGTGCATATATTTAGCGGTAGCGCCGCGTGATGTCGCCGCTATTTAGGGGCAACGGCTACCTTGACTTGTGCTAAACGTAAAACGCGATCGCCGAATGTATAGCCGCGTTTTACCTCGGCGATGATTGTGCCGGGGGCGGATTCGGACGTACTTACTTCCCGGACGATTTCATGACGGCGAGCGTCAAATTGATAACCTGTAGTTTCGACGATCCGAACGCCGATTTCTTTGATGCTGGCGAGCATTTTAGTCTCCAACATCGAGTAGCCTTTTTGAATGGCTGATTCGCGATCGGTTTGCGGTTTAATCGAGGTACGGGCGAGTTCGATCACATCAACTACTGATAGTAATTGCAGGGCAATTTCTACCCGCGTACCTTGTTCTACCTGCGATCGACTCTGTTTGATGCGCTGCTCGAATTCGTCAGATTCTTGTTGATAGCTTTCTAATTCTGCTAAAAGCTGTTCGTACTCAGATTTGGCGGCGATCGCTTGTTGTTTCCAGTACAAAGCCGCCTCTAAACTTGCCATATCGTTGGCTACCAGCTCGCCCGAGCTAGGGTTGATGGTATTTAGTTGATTTTGCAATAAAATTCTGGGGTCGATACATCGCTTCAGTTGGGCGGATGTCGTTTTACCTGCGCGAAATAGGCTGACAGCCAGATCCATAAACGATCGCATTCCAGTCTCCTGCGCGGCGAAATCGATCGCTTCGGCATCACCCTGTAAGATTGTCGATTTGAGTCGATCTGTGACGATTAGCACTTCCTGAATACCAATCGTGCCGCGATAACCAATTCCCTGACAGTGGACGCACAGTTCGCCTGTCCGTTTGCTACTTTCGATCTCGCGGGGACTCAGAGTTTGGGCGCGATAGTAGGGCTGCTCGTGCAAACTCAAGAGCGTACTGCCGAGGTGTGCTAAGTCGCCGCTGGGCCGATCCGGGAGCCGACAATCGGGACATAGCTGCTGGAGCTGCTTGTGGGCAATAATGCCGATCGTGGCGGTGTAGAGTTGGGCTGGGGGGATACCCAAGGCGATGAGTTGGGCGATTGCTTTGCCAGCAGTAGTGGCGGGGACGGTGGCAAAGACTAGGCAGCCTCGCGCTACGGCTTGAAGAGCGGCGCGAGCAGTGGGCAAACTATCGATCGAGCCAACAGCGAGGATATCTGGCTGTTGGCTCACACAGGTGTCGATCGTCTGAGCGTAGGCGCGATCGTCCAAGTTGCTGGGGATGCTAATGTGGTTGATGCTGGGAACGGTATATTTCGGCTGTCGATCGATCTCGAAGATACTCAGATCCGGTCGCTGGATGGCGGCTAAACTGGCATAGAGAGTGGTTGATTTGCCGCTAGCGCGTTCGCCGACAAACAGGACTAAGCCGCAGGTACTGTGGATGAGTCGATCGATCTGGGCGAATGATTCGCGATCGAGGATAAGTTGCTCTAGTGCGGGTGGGGACTGTCGATCGTAGACAATTTTGAGCGTAATTTGCTGGCCAAATTGCGTTGGGAGGGTGGTAATTTCGAGTTTCAGACCGAATTTACCAGATTTGGCGATCGTGCCTGTCTGGGGAGCGGAGGTGTTATCGAGGTAAGCGAGTTCTTTGAGATATTCGGTCGTCGGCTGAACTAGGTCTTGAGGCAGGTTTTGGATGGCGGTTTGGAGGGAGCCGTTTTGGCGAATTCTAATCTGGAGCGATCGTGCTTGTGGTTCAAAATACAAATGCGAGGCGCGATCGCCAATTGCTCTGGCGACAATGCGATCTACTAAACTGGTAGCATTATCTCGATCGGTTGTCTGTTGCATATCTTTTTAGCGCGTAAACACGATGAGTGAGTGTGTTGGGTTTCATTCTTCAACACAACCTAACTCTACTCCACCTTCAGATTCTGGTAGTAAGCGAATCGGCAAACTGTAGGAATCTGTAAGTTGCGATTTTCCTAGCGGAGACAGAACCCGGATCTGGGGGTTGTCTTGATGCGCTAAACCGTTGGGGAACCCAACGATCGCGCATCGCTCCGACCCCCAGACCCCCCGTTGAAAGCGGCTCGCGCTCCTCGGGTTCCCCGAGGGTTTAGCGAGACAAGACAGGCGGAACGCGTCTTGACCGAAACACATGCGGAGGGAACCTCCGCGTGATTTCGGTCGCCGCCTTCTCAAACTCTCCTGCGTATGGTTCGATCTGTGTGAGGCGTAAAGCGGCATTCACTGTATCCAAGATTTTAGTTGGGAGTTATTAGACTAGAATTTAGGCGAAGTAATTACCCTCTCCCATCTCCCATCTCCCATCTTCCATCTCCCATCTCCCATCTCCCATCTCCCCTCTACCCCCGCGCACATTTGACAAACTCATCAATTACGCAGGCGAGATCTTCATCGGATAGATTGGAGCCAGAAGGTAGGCACAGTCCGCGATCGAATAGGTCTTCGGCAACTTCACCCCCGAAGCGATCGTACTGGGCGAAAATCGGTTGGAGGTGGAGTGGTTTCCAGACGGGACGGGCTTCGATTTGGGCTTCAGCCAAAGCTAGGCGGACATGTTCGCGATCGACACCAAAAGCGGTAGGATCGATCGTCAGACAAGTCAACCAGCGAGTCGCACTCCCCCACGGTGCTTCTGGCATAAATTGAATCCCGGGTAGATGTCCTAGTGCTTGCTGATAGACTTCACAATTGCGGCGACGGGCGGCAACGCGATCGTTTAGTACCATCAGTTGTCCGCGTCCGATTCCGGCTAAGACGTTGCTGAGGCGGTAATTATAGCCGATTTCCGAATGTTGGTAATGGGGTGCTGGATCGCGTGCTTGGGTTGCCAAAAACTTGGCTTTGGAAGTCAGGCTGGCATCTTCGGATACCAACATCCCGCCGCCGGAAGTGGTGATGATTTTATTGCCATTAAATGAGAAAATCCCGATCGTCCCAAAAGTACCAGGCGAGCGACCTTTATAAGTTGCGCCGAGAGCTTCTGCGGCGTCTTCAATGACCGCTACGCCATACTCTTGGCAAGCTGTGAGGATCGGGTCGATATCGGCACTTTGACCGTATAAGTGGACGAGAATTACTGCTTTGGGGAGTTTACCCACAGCGGCTCGCTGTGCTAGGGCAGCTTGGAGCAGTTGGGGATCCATGTTCCACGATGTTCTGTCGCTATCGATAAAGACTGGCTTGGCACCGAGATACACGATCGGATTGGCACTAGCGGAAAAAGTCAGGCTCGAACAAAATACTTCATCGCCAGCACCGACACCGACTAGTTGGAGGGCTAAATGGAGGGCAGCCGTACCCGAAGTGACCGCAGTTGCATGACTGGAACCTACTTTTTGGCAGAACTCTCGCTCGAAGGCATCAACATGAGGGCCAATTGGGGCGATCCAGTTGGTTTCAAAGGCTTCGGTGACGAATTGCTGTTCGCGATCGCCCATGTGTGGAGTGGAGAGTAAGATAGGTTTTGTCATTGCCAGAGGTGATAAATAGCTGAAAGTTGAGTACTGACATCATTACGTTTAGTTATTATACCCAGATCGATCTAAATGTCAGCGCTCTAGCAAGG
>NZ_JANMZA010000516.1:0-19916 GCF_031382685.1 Chamaesiphon sp. OTE_8_metabat_110
GGATGTCCGCGATAACTCCCTGCGGGTGCCCAATGGTGAAAAAGGTCGCGTCGTTGACGTGCCACTACCCGATCGCCGATTTTAACTAACGGACGTTGGTTGAGACAAGTATCCTGGTTAGAACGGTGATACTTCTGGAGCAGATACTTCTGCGTCCGACCGTTATCGCCCCGGACATCGATCGATTCTGCCTCGACAAAGCAGACCACACCATCGTATTTAGCGACCACCACCATTCCCGAATCCCGTGCGGCTTGAACTTCTAGTCCCGTACCGACTAACGGACGCTCGGGGCGCAGTAATGGTACCGCTTGCCGCTGCATGTTAGAACCCATCAGGGCACGGTTGGCATCATCGTGTTCGAGAAATGGAATCAATGATGTGGCGACCGAAATAATTTGTACGGGCGAAATCGCGACATAATCCACCTGATCCGGCGTAGTCGTCGTGAATTCATGCCGATAGCGAACGGGAATCGTCGAACCTAAGATATACCCTGCCTCATCGGTCGTAATATCCCCCGGTGCTACCCGCAGATCGTCTTCTTGATCGGCGGTCATATATTCCGCTTCTAGCTCCCGTTTGACCCGACCATTTTCGACAGGTAAGAAGGGCGTTTCGATAAATCCATACTGATTTACCCGCGCGTGAGTCGCCAGCGAACCGATCAGTCCCGCATTTGGACCTTCAGGCGTTTCGATCGGACAAATCCGCCCGTAGTGGGAGGTGTGAATATCTCGCACCGCAAAACCCGCCCGTTCTCTAGTCAAACCACCAGGGCCTAATGCCGAAAGTCGGCGTTTGTGGGTCAATTCCGCGAGGGGATTGGTTTGATCCATAAACTGCGATAGTTGCGAAGAACCAAAAAATTCCTTGACAGCCGCAACCAAGGGCTTAGGATTGACCAAGCTCGCAGGCGTTAAGCTGCTAGTCTCAGATACCGTCATCCGTTCGCGAATGATCCGCTCCAAGCGATTCAAACCGACCCGAATTTGGTTCTGGAGTAACTCGCCGACCGATCTCACGCGGCGGTTGCCTAAGTGGTCGATGTCATCGGTACTACCGATATCAAATTCGAGATTGATCAGATAATCGATCGCGCACAAGATATCTTGCGGCGTCAATACCCGCACGGTATCGGGAGTTGTCAACCGTAACTTACGGTTTAATTTATACCGCCCAACTTTGCCCAAATCGTAACGCTTGGGGTCAAAGAAGCGCGAATCCAGCAGTTGCTGACCGCCACTGACAGTAGGCGGCTCGCCCGGACGTAGCTTTTTATACAGCTCCATCAAAGCTTCTTCTTCGGACAAGTTGCCTTCTTTATCGATCGTCTTCTGATAAAATTCCGGGTGACGTAATGAGTCAAAAATCTCATTATCAGTCAAGCCTAAAGCTTTTAACAGTACTTGTGCTGACAGCTTGCGCGTCTTATCGATCCGCACCCAGACGATATCATTTTTATCCGTCTCAAACTTCAACCACGCCCCCCGGTTGGGAATTAGCGAGGCACTGTAAGTTCTCCGACCGTTTTTATCTAGCTCGGACTTATAATAAACTCCAGGCGATCGAACGATCTGATTGACGATGACCCGCTCGGCACCGTTAATAATAAACGTACCGCGATCGGTCATTAGTGGTAAGTCACCGATAAAGACATCCTGCTCGATGATTTTGCCTTTATCTTCTTTATTAATTAACTGCGTCGGCACATACATTTGCACCGCATAGCTAGCATCGCGCCGCTTAGCTTCATCGACATCGTACTTAGGACGCTTGAGCTTGTAATTTTTTGCCAAGAACCGCAGTTCTAGTTTGCCCGTGTAGTCAGTAATTGGCGAAAAGCTGTCTAGTTCTTCGATCAAGCCTTCTTCCAAGAACCACCGGAAGCTAGAGCGCTGAATTTCTACCAAATCGGGCAGCATGTAGGTGGATGCTGTAGTAGTAATCTGACTAGTCATGATATTCCTCTTGGTAAGTACGTGTCTTCACAGCGATCGACGATCGATTATTGATTATTCAGTGCTAACTTAAACTGAATCTAAGTTCGGAATTTTCGCTCCATAAATCTGCTTTGCTTCTTTCCGAGTAGCTTAAGCTAAGAATGCCCACGAGCCGATCGAACTTACCTCCTAGGAAAGTGGCAAATGTGTTCGCATCGAGATGGGCGATCGGACATTCGATAAACAGCGACCTGCGAATATGGATTGAAAATCATCTTCTTGGCAAATTAGGAGCTAAATTTATCTGGTGTGTAGCGCGCAGGAGCGAGGAATTAAATATATTTAATAGTTAGCCAATTGAAGATAATACTGGTAATCTAAATAGGTGTCGAGCATTAGTGGTAGTAGCGTCGGCTAGCATTTCGAGACGATCGCCCCTGAGCTGAGCCAAGTAACTGGCAACATGACTGACAAATGCAGGTTCGTTGCGCTTACCCCGCTTGGGCACGGGTGCTAAAAACGGACAATCTGTTTCGACCAACAACTTCTCGATCGGGACGAGCTTGGCAGCCTCTTGAATCTGAATCGCATTTTTAAAAGTTACCACCCCACTGAAGCTGATATAAAACCCCAGATCCAGAAACCATTGAGTTTCAACTGGAGTTCCCGACCAGCAGTGCATGACGCCCCGAACTTGCCCAAATTCCGACCAGAATTCTTGACAAATCTGGCGCATGGCAGTTGCAGCCTCGCGACAGTGAATAATCACTGGTAAATCCAATTCTTTCGCAATCTGTAATTGCGATCGAAAAACTTCACCTTGCCACTGGTGGTTGTCAGCTTTAAAAAAATCTAAACCCGTTTCACCGATTGCCACTACCCGCCGATCGCTACTTGCGAGATTCCGAATCAGATCGCTCCAATCTAGCTGCCACAGATCGGCGTCTAACGGATGTAAACCGACTGAAAAAAACAGTTCGGGAAACCGATCTGCTAATTTCTGGGTCTTTACAAACTCTGCTGGCGTTACACAAGAATGTACCAGTTGTACGACCCCTTGCTCTTGCCAGCGATCGCGCACTGCCTCTAGATCCGCCTCGAAGGCATCAAAGTTGATATGAACGTGAGTATCAATTAGCTGCATTTAGCACAGATCGATCAGTTGCGGTCGGAACGTTGGACTAAGCAGATTTAACTGCCATTGCTTTAGCCAGACGAGACTTTTTATTGGCACCGTTGTTACGATGCAGGACGCCTTTTTGGACGGCTTTATCGATCTTTTGATATGCTTCGTTCATGCACTTAATTACTTCAGCCGAGGTTTCGTCTGAAGGTGTTGCCGTATGCTTCTCGACGGCTGTGAAGTATTTCTTCATCAGCGTCCGCACCGCAGACTTATGGGATTTGTTGCGCAACCGATTCCGCTCGGCAACTTCGACTCTTTTGATTGCAGACTTAATATTTGCCACAGTTAGCCCTGGGAAAACTCACGTTTAAAAATTGACATAATGCCAGACATATTATCATAGCACCATACTTTGATATTGACAAGATATTTGTGGCAATGGGTTTAAATTGGCTCACCCATCCGATCGATAGCCAACTGAAGCGAGTTAGCACGTATCTACCGATCGATGCGACCCTACAATTTCTCGATCGAGCGATAAAGATGCGTTTGTTCTACTATAGCACCTGGATTACCCGCAGCAGCAATTTAAGAGTTCACATTCCACCAACTTTTTCTACTCGCTAGAACCTAAGTACTATTTTAGCAGAAAGTATGATATGCTTGTACTAGCAAGCTTGCCAGCGACACACTCGATTCTCCAAGGGAGCAACTAAGCCAACGATCGACCGCTCACAAGTCAAACATTTTCAGCCGCAAACTCACCGAGCGTCAGCTTTTGAGGTAACTCATCAGTACAGTTTGTGCTGGCTAACAAAACAGCATGTGACTGGATCTCAATTAGTACGGTGGCAAATCGCAGAACTTTAAAATCATTCATAGCAACCCATGACTTACTCCAAAACCAGAGCTACTAAAGACAACGCTGCCGAGTACGCACCCACTAACGGCGCAAATTCGATCGATGTCGAACCGCTAAATCGCGGCACTGCTACCACACCGCCAACCAACTCCCCAGAGACATTACTCGTGCCCAGTGCGGCGGAAGTTCGCGATCGATTTGCCGCACCAGAATATATCAATCCTAACGCCCGCCTTCCTCGGATTCAAGCTTTGCGCGGCGAAAATGGTGCCAGCGAGTGCGGTTATTTCATCACCGAAGCTGAAATGGCGAAGGCTGGCTGGAAACATGTCGATGAGAGCCAAACGATCGTATATGAATATAACAGTGGCGGCAAAGAACGAGGCTTATTAATCCAATCTCCCCGGATGTTAGTAGTACCACGTTCGCCCTTATTTGCCTTTGACAGACAAGTTTCTCGTCAAGAAGAGCGACTAGTTGTTGCGGGGCAATATAGCAAGCAACTCTACAGCGATCGCGAGAAATATGGTACAGCACAATGCTACGAAGTTTTGCTATTAGACGAGCACAATCAACCATTACATGAAATTGGGTTTGCTTATGTCGCCAAAGGTGCCAACCAAGCTAGCTTTAGCTTCCATTGGCAACAATTAGTAGCTCAAGTAACTAAATGTCATGCGATCGCTAACTCTATCCCCGCACGAGCTAAAGACGTTCGCTTTAATAGCCTCTGCGTATTTCAATTTACCGTCAAGCGCGAATTAGCAGGCAACAATGCCAAATCCCCTGCCTGTAAAGTACATACCCATGTCGAACCAACACAAGCTAACTGGGAACAGTTCTTTTTAGGTCGTCAAGACGAAGTTGCAGATCGGTTTCTCAATCTTTTAGCACCTACTACAGAGCTAACTTTACCACAAGCTAATTTGTTGAGCTTGGCGGAAAAGCATGATGATGTGCTTATTGCTGATATCGCTGCATAAGCTAATTATCGAGACTGTAATCGGTTGTTTAATTCAATATAATTTGCGAGTAGAGGCATTAAATTTGATGCCTCTATTTTTGTATTTTGGGCAGTAGTCGCGATCGCATATTTATTGTTGCCATTTGAATTTCTGAGTATGCGAGCATCGCTACTTTTAGCGCAATCGGTGCTAAAAAAGCTAAAATCAATTAGGTCGCGATCTTTCATCACCAACCGTTACTATGATTGCAGCACTGGGATTAGATGTCGGTAGCAAACGGATTGGAGTGGCTGGTTGCGACGGATTAGGATTGATTGCCACGGGAATTACTACAATTTGGCGCAGCTCCTTTGCCGCAGATATCGATTGCCTCAGACAGATTATTGTCGAGCGCCAGGTAGAAATATTAGTGCTGGGATTGCCATATACAATGGATGGAAAAATTGGCTCTCAAGCCAAACAAGTTCAGAAATTTGCTCGCAAAGTAGCCGCCGTCATTGAATTACCGATCGAATTTATCGACGAACGCCTGACTTCCTATGCCGCCGAAGAAATGATGAAAGCGGCGAAGATCTCCGTATCTCAAAATAAAGCGACGATCGATCGGATTGCGGCTGCCGTAATCTTACAACAATGGCTCGACGAGCGACGATAACTATATATTAGCTAGATAAAGATTAATTCTCGGTCTAAATGTGACATCTGGAAGTGTTACTGGGAACCCTAGAAGCAAGAGATGTTAATCGATCGAAATGTATGTCGAAGTATTTACCGAAACCTTTGCTAATCGCCGCTTTGGGACTATCGGCTGCAAATGTGACCTTCCCCAGTATCGCTCGTTCGCAAACCAAACCTACCAAAACAGTCGGCGGGGTAGCTTTACCAGATCCTGACGCGATTAACAAAAAAATCCAGCAGAACTACCCGCCCGAATTATTAGAAGACGGACAACCCAAACCCTCACCAGCACAGCAATCTGGATCCACTACTAATCCCGCTGGTACTCCTAGTAATAGTATACTTAAGTCAGGTAACGATAACACTACGACGATTGGCACTGCAAATTACACATTTGTAATTTCAACTCCAATAATGATTGGGGTGGCTGTTGTCATTGGTGGCTTAGCTTTATTTCCAGTCATCTCATTATTATTAAATTCAAAAAAAGCTGCCCAGATCGGAAAAAGTTCATTCCTATCAAAATTCGGAGATCGATTTAGGAAGCCGCAGATTTTAGAGAGCGACAAATTTTTACATCACCGTACTGTTGAAAAACTCATACAGATTACCAACCAAGCCGAAAATCTCAATGCAGATAAGTTTGGTAATACTGAGTTTATGACATTTTTTAAGATTAAAAGTTATATCGCTCGATCGCTCGATGAATATGCTAATCTCGATGAGGTAATCGAATTACTAAAAATAGCAATTGATGCTCAGAATAGTTTTTCACAGATCGAGAGTACTGAATCTAGATATTGTAGCAGCAGTCAGCAACAACTCTACAAATTTGTCAATGCACTGTTGCCTCAAGACGTACCGCCAGCAGAATTTACACAGCAAGTCGAAGGTAAGCTTGCAGAGGTATTACCACTGCTCAAAACCGATGAAGGTAAGATAGCTCTGCAAGCTTATGTTGTTGAAGTTTGTAAAATTTCCCAGCATGTATTGGGTCGAAAACTGATCTTACTATTTAAGAAATATCAACTCACCGATTATTCGACTTTACGAAGCGTTTCTAACACGATCGCATTACTAGATTCAGAAGATTTATTAAATCTAGATACACTGATGCTCTTAGTGATGGTTAAATATGACGTATTTGAAAAACTCGGCCCGATCGTCGGGATTGAAGAGCAGTATAACCGACCTGAGACTTACAGTAAAATGCTGCAATATATCGGGTTAAAGGCGCGACATGAATCTTCTTACCAAAAGTTTCAAGAGTTTTTATTACTGTTGAAACAATGGGAAATTCATTATCAGTCAGTCGTTAACGTCCGGGCAAAATATTCTGAAAAAGAATATCGTCTGCCTAAAGAGTTTCGGGACGAAGTACCAGGCTTGAAAATATACCAAAAATACAAAGATAGCTTCCACCTAATAACTCAAGAGCCAACAGTTGTAGTCAAAGCTGCACCAAGTGCAGCGGTAGTTGCAGCTTTAGCTGAAGTAACTCAAGCAGAGCAAAACATCGCAGTCACTCAAACTGAAACGGTTGCATCTGAAGCCGAACAGATAGCAGCAATTCCGACTTTAATTGCTGTGCCTAAAACTGAAGAAAGTGCAGCAGGAGCGCCGACTTTGACTAAAGTAAACTAACGATCGTGCTATAAAGTGGTACAGGTATTTGTGAATTAGATAACGCGTAAAACCTTGCTGGTGGGCATTGCCCACCCTGCTACATAAAATATTTTATCTAAATTACTAATACCTACTTACCCAGCAATTTTACAACTCCAATCCCGCCAAAATACAGAGCTAAAACTGCACCTGCAAGTAAACTTTGGGTCAGCGGATCGGTAGATGGAGTAACGATCGCACCGACAACCATCGATCCTACTACCACACTCTTCCAACCAGCCAACATCAGTTGTGAAGAGAGAATACCCAATAGCGACAAAATAATTTGCACCACAGGCAATTCAAATAGTAAACCCGTCGCAAATAATAATACTAAAACAAACTCAAAATAGCGGTCGATCGACCAAGCTTGCTCGACGACGTTTTCACCATAGTCGATCAGAAAATTGAGCGCCGCCGGAATCAGCGCGTAATAAGCAAAGGCAATCCCACCGACAAATAGCACCGACGAACCAATCACTACAGGTAACACTAACTGTCGCTCGCGCTGCGTCAAGCCAGGAATGACAAATTGGATGATTTGATAGAGAATCACCGGACTCGCTACTAATAAGCCACAGTAGCCAGCGACTTTAACAGAGACAAAAAAGTACTCACCGGGAGCCAATTGGAGAAATTTAATGCCAGTTGCCGGGATTTCTAAAATTTGGACGATTTGTTTGGCATAGACAAAACAACCGATTGCCCCGATCGCCACAGCAGCAATCGCGTAAAATATCCGCTGGCGCAATTCTTCCAAATGGTCGAAAAAAGACATCTCCAGCTCGGCTGGAAGTTGGTCTAATTCGTCATTATCATCACTTGGATAGGGGTCTGGCGACCATAGGGCAGTACTCAGTTCGTCAGTGGACTGAAGCTCGGTATCTACTTCTGGAGTCATCGCAAAGCTTGTCTTAAGTACGTTCTTCTCAATTATAGAGGATAGGGTCGTGCGCTGCTTTGAGTCGAGATATTTCAGAGAATATCGCCGTGACTTCTCCTAGAAATCACGGCGATAGATATTTAGATCTAGACAGGAGCGAACGACTAAGCTTCTACTAAAACCTTGACAGTCTTGTTTTTCTCATCTTCGGCTTTAGGTAGCGTCAGTTTTAAGATCCCATGTTCGTACTTCGCTTGAACTCGATCGCGTTGAACTTTTTCAGGGAGACCGATCGTGCGATGAAACTTACCATAACGGAATTCCGATCGCTTCATACCTTGTTCTTCAACATGTTTTTCCTCTTTACGTTCCCCATCGATAATTACTGAATCAGCAGTAACTTGGACTTCGATTGCTTCGGGCGTTAAACCAGGAACTTCTAGTTGAAGATATACATTATCTCGATCGATTTGTAGCTCGGCTGCGGGAGCAAAAGCAGTCCGATACAAATTATCTTCATGCTCGGTCAGACTATCAAACAATCGATCCATTTCGCGTTGTAAGGTAGTCACATTGCGGAAAGGTTGCCAACGAACTAGTGTCATAATAAAACCTCAAATTCAATGATAGTAATGGCTAGAAATTAGATCCGATTGACATTTCAAACAATGTCAAATCGTAAATTTTACTGCTATGGCTGAATTCGCGATCTAAATGAATTGGAAATAAACGAGCTGCCAATCGGAAGGGTTGCTAATTCAACTTGTTTATAATCTACCAAAAGTTGCAGGCAATCCAAGTGCGGTTCTCAACCTAACTAGAGTTCACTTTACCGAACTTCCCTGCGGTGGTAATTTCCGGTCGTTAATAAACTGAACGAAGATTGCTAATCATTTTGAGGGCGCGCTCGTATCGATCCAGATTGCCAGTTTGCTCGAACAGTTTAGCAGCAACTTGAAAATCGGCGATCGCCCGTTCGCGTAGCGTTCCCTGTGGGAAATCGCGATCGCCCGCACGTCCGTAAGCAATACCGCGATTGAGATAAGCTAGAGCATAGTCCGGATCGATCGCGACTGCCCGATCGTAGCTAGCAATCGCCCCAGCAAAATTACCCAGATCGTCTAGTTCATTACCACGATTCATATAGGCTTGAGCGTAGTTCGGATCGATACCGATAGCAAGGTTATAATCCGCCACAGCAGCTTGATGGTTGCCGCTTTTACTCAAGACAGTACCGCGATTGTAGTAAGCAGCAGCAGATCTAGAATCGAGCGAAATGGCGATCGTATAATCGGCAGCGGCTCCGCTAAAATCGCCGAGACTATCTTTAACATTGCCGCGCTCGATGTAAGCGGGAAAATATTGAGGATCGAGAGCGATGGCGCGATCGAAACTAGCAATTGCAGTAGCGGTATCGCCAGCCTCTAGTGCAGCTAAACCCTGCTGATATTGGCGGGAAGCGCTAGCATTAATTTCGATCGCCGTTTGTCCCTGAGTAGCATCGATCGTCAGAGCCAGTAACGCATCTGGCAAAAATGCACTAGAGATCGCGATCGTTCCGCAAAATAACCATAGAGCCACATTCAGATTTCGAGCCATATCAATCTTGCTTCCTTGCGTCTAAAGAATCGTCCTGCTACCAGAATGGCTCGTCACCCAATTAAAATGTATCCGCATAAAAGCACAAAGATTTTACTTGCCTAGCAATTTTAAAATGCTACTAATTACCGATCGTGACGACTGGGTAAGCATTTGAGAGAATCGATCGAGATCGTGGGGATCGCGATCTTTGCGTATTTGGTATCCGATCGATGATAATTAAGGATTGTTAACCAAATCTTTATATATCCCGGTGAATAACCAGAGTACTGTCTCCGATACCAAGCGTAATTTTTACTCCACTCATACTCGCCCGATCAATTCGATTTATCGGCGCGTAGTAGAAGAATTAATGGTAGAAATGCACTTACTGTCTACCAACGTTGATTTTGTCTATAATCCAATTTACGCATTGGGTGTAGTCAGTAGCTTCGACAGGTTTATGACCAGTTATCGTCCCGAAAGCGACAAGCAATCGATTTTTACCGCACTATGTCAATCGATGGGTGGAAATGTCGAACAGTACCGTAAAGATGCTGCTAGCGTTCAAGAATTTACCCAGAGTATGCAGGGACAAGATATCGTCAATTGGTTGACTCACCCAAATAGCGATGGCATGGGCGCAGAATTAGCCAGTACATTAGGCTCGATCGCCAGCAATCCGAAATTTAAATACAGTCGGTTATTCGGCATCGGTTTGTTTACGATTCTCGAACAAGCAGCACCAGAGCTACTCAAGGACGAGAAAAAACGCGAAGCTGCTGTCTTGCAGATCGGTGAAGCCTTGCACCTACCTACCGACAAAGTTCAAAAAGACCTAGACACCTACCGGAGTAACTTAGATAAACTCGTCCAAATGGAAGCCGTCATGGCAGATCTAGCCGACGCCGAACGCAAAAAACGCGAAAAACGCGACCAAGCCAAAGTCGCAGCAGCGGCGGCTAGTGCTACACCAGCGGAGTAAATAGGGGACAGGGAGATGAGGTGACTGGGGGACTGGGGGACTGGGGGACTGAGATAGCTCTATTCACCATCCACCAATTGCGATCGACCGCCGCTGGCATAGCCTCCCCTTGGGTAATATTGTCTACCAGTCACTATTGACGACCTTCTACCCTCTACCCTCTACCCTCTACCCCCTATTTACGAATAGAATCCATTAGCGGTAGTACTAGATCTCCCAACTCCGATCGATTGACAATCAGACTGGGCATGGCATAGCTACCATAATCTCGCCCGACAACCGCCGGGAAAGTCGGTTCATCCCTCAGCGATATCCATGTGCCCCCAGCCGCGTGGACGATCGCCCAGACAGCCGCCAAATCCCAGATTTTGGGTGTAGCCTCCACCCCACCCAAACTCGCGCCAGCAGCGACCGCTAAGAAGTTATAAGTAGCGACCCCCAGCATCCGAATCTTGCAGGGAAATCCCGGTTGCCAGATCTGAAGACTGCGAGCGCACAAACTGAAAAAATGATTGCTACTCGGTGAATCCTGACTGACATCGATTGGAGAGCCATTGAGATAGGCACCAACAGGTAAATCTAATCCGGTATTCCCCGCCCAATAACCGTAAAAAGTTTGGTTGACAGGCGGAAAATAGACATAACCAAATACAGGCTCACCATTGTAGAGCAGCCCGATCGAGATCCCCCAGAGCGGAATACCGCGCGTAAAATTGGTAGTCCCATCGAGCGGATCGATAATCCACGTCCATTGGGCATCAGTAAACCCATGCACATTCTCTTCACTCAAGATGGCGTGTGTGGGAAAAGCCGCACCCAGACTCGATCGAATCTCCAGATCCGCCCACTCATCACACTGCGTAACTAGACTCCCATCAGCCTTTTCCAATCCTTGGACGCGCCCAAAGTCCAGCAGCAACCGCGATCCTACCTGCTGGGCGATCGAACCTACGACATCAAGTACTCGCTCCCACGAAAATTCCATATTCTCTTAACCGAATTGACAATAGGCTGAGTGTATCAAATCACCCAGACATCCCGATCGGCGATCCCCAGTTAAATTGCCGAGAATTTAACCAATTTTGTATTTTTTGACGCCCATATCTAGATGTCGATCGGCTAAAATGCGGAAAATAACGAGCGCTAAATCGAAAGAGTTAGTTCCCAAAAACATTTTTAGTAATCGGCTGTGGCTGATGTTTCGAGAAAGCAGCAACAGACACAAGCTGTCATCATAGAAGAGTCATAGCTACGAAACAGAATCTTTCTCAAGCTATTTTGAGATTGGTTTTGCTAGCGACACCCTTTAGTAGAAAAGCATCGAGATTCAGTAACTATTGGAGTAAATACCGATCGTGTCACCAACAGCCCAAAATCCCCTCCTGACAATCGAGCAAGAATACGGACAAAGTATTTGGATGGACAATCTCAGCCGAGATATCCTCACATCTGGCGAACTCGCCCAACTGATCGATACCCGTGGCGTATTGGGAATCACCTCCAACCCCGCCATCTTTGAAAAAGCGATCGCTGGGAACGCCATTTATGACAACCAAATCGCAGCAGGAATTAAAGCCGGAAAATCCCTCAACGATATTTACGAATCCCTAATTTTCACAGATATTCGTCAAGCCTGCGACATCCTGCGCCCCGTCTACGACAAAACCAACGGCATCGACGGCTACGTCAGCATCGAAGTCCCCCCCACCATCGCCGCCGACACCGCCAGCACCATCACAGAAGCCCGCCGCTACTATGGCGAAATCGATCGTCCCAACGTGATGATCAAAATCCCCGGCACCCCCGAAGGCTTACCCGCCGTCGAGCAGATGATTAGCGAAGGCATCAGCGTCAACGTGACCCTGCTATTTTCCGTCGATAGCTACGTCGAAGCTGCCTGGGCATACATTCGCGGCTTAGAAGCTCGCGCCGCCAAAGGAGACGACATCAGCAACATTTCCTCCGTCGCCAGCTTCTTCCTCAGCCGGATCGACACCAACATCGATGGTAAACTGGATAACCTCCTCAAAGATCTCAGCGACACCACCAAAACCGAAAAAATCTCCGCCCTCAAAGGAAAAATCGCGATCGCCAACGCCAAAGTCGCCTACCAAGAATACAAGAAAATCATTGCCACCGATCGCTGGCAACAACTCGCCGCCAAAGGCGCACGCGTCCAACGACTGCTGTGGGCAAGCACAGGCACCAAAGATCCCAGCTATAGCGACGTCATGTACGTCGATGGACTAGTCGGCAACGATACCGTCAACACTTTACCACCCAACACGATCGAAGCCTGTGCCGACCATTGCGATCCCGCCAGCCGAATCGAAGCTGGTATCGACGAAGCCTACCGCCTCATCGCCAGCCTCAAAGATCCCGACGTGAATATCGACCTCGATAGCGTCATGGGCGAACTCCTCATCGACGGCATCGACAAATTCGTCAAACCCTTCGACTCCCTGATGAAGTCTTTGGATGGTAAAGTAAAAGCGTTGATGCCAGCGTGAATAGTGGATAGTGAATAGTGGATAGTGAATAGTGTTTTGGATAGTGCAGTTTTACCTAGCGATCGTGCAAAACCCCATCTGCTACTAAACTCCAGCTTAATAACGCATAACTGAAATCTCAAGTGGAGCGAATGCCGCACCACGCCACAAACAGTTTGAACCTTTGGTGGGGGTCTGGGGGAGGCGACAGCTTCCCCCAGCCGAGGACTGCGAGGCACCCCTATCCCCAGCTCAAGTTAATTAACAACCATCACCTAATACCTGTCAAAACTCTATTCGATCGCCAACCCATAGAAAATACAATATCAGCAATATCAACACTCAGAATAGCTATATGGGCGTAAAAATATAAAATACTCGTAGGGTGGGCACTGCCCACCATCTAGGGTTCAGGCATAATCGATTGGATAAAAATTGCACTTAGCTATTTATTTCCGAACATCAGAAAGTAGACATTACCCACCCTAATAATAGAGATACAGCGGAAACCCTTGTGGTGGGCAGTGCCCACCCTACCGAAATCGATTAACTACAGAAATCTATTAACCAAAAAACCAGTTCGCGTTCTACCAAGTAAATAAGAAATGATCGATCTAATAGAAAATCCCTTTCGCCTCGGACTCAGACAAGAACGCGTTCCCGAACCCCAAATCCTGACCATCTTCGGTGCCTCCGGCGACCTCACCCACCGCAAACTGATCCCCGCATTGTACCAGATGCGACTCGATCGGAGACTCCCGCCCGAAATCACGATCGTTGGCGTCGCCCGTCGCGACTGGAGCCACGAATACTTCCGCGAACATTCCAAACAAGGCATCGAAGAATTCGGTAATGGAATTCAAGACGAAACCGCGTGGTCAGAATTTGCCAAAGGCTTATATTACTGCTCCGGCGACATCGACAAACCCGAAAGTTACCAAAAACTCAAAGCCTTCCTCGGCGAACTCGATACCGAGCGGCGCACCATGGGCAACCGCGTCTTTTACCTTTCCGTCGCCCCCAACTTCTTTCCCGAAGCCATCAAACAACTAGGTAGTGCCGGGATGCTTGATGACCCCCAAAAACATCGCCTCGTTATCGAAAAACCCTTCGGACGAGATCTTAGCTCCGCGAAAGTATTGAACCGCGTCGTCCGCCAGCATTGCCAAGAGCAGCAAGTGTACCGGATCGACCACTACCTGGGCAAAGAAACCGTCCAAAACTTGATGGTATTGCGATTTGCCAATGCCATCTTTGAACCCCTCTGGAATCGCAATTATATCGATCACATCCAGATTACCGTTGCTGAAACAGTCGGCGTCGAAGATCGGGCTGGTTACTATGAATCCGCTGGCGCACTGCGAGACATGATTCAAAACCATTTGATGCAGGTGTTTTGCCTCACCGCAATGGAACCACCCAACGCCCTCGATGCTGACTCGATTCGGACTGAAAAAGTCAAAGTCCTCGAAGCTACCCGCCTCGCAGATGTCCACAATCTTAGTCGATCGGCTATTCGGGGACAATATGAAGCAGGCTGGATGAAAGGCGACCAAGTACCGGGCTATCGCGAAGAACCTGGCGTCGCGCCAGAATCGGTGACTTCCAGCTTTGTGGCGATGAAATTTATGGTCGATAACTGGCGGTGGAAAGATGTGCCATTCTATCTGCGGACTGGTAAACGTTTACCAAAAAAGGTTTCAGAAATCGCCGTCCAGTTTAAAGAAGTGCCGTGGCTGATTTTCCAATCAGCTTCCCGTCAAGCCAACCCCAATGTGCTGACAGTGCAGATCTATCCGAATGAAGGCATTTCGCTTCAATTTGAAGCCAAAATGCCCGGAGCAGATCTCCGCACCCGCACGGAGAATATGGAATTTAACTACCAAGAAGCTTTTGGTGTGAAGTCTTCTGATGCTTACGACAGGTTATTGATCGACTGTATGCTCGGCGATCAAACTCTGTTTACTCGCTCTGATGAAGTCGAAGAAGCATGGCGGATCGTCACCCCCGCACTGTCAGATTGGGAAGCTAATACCGATCCGAGTTCGGTTTCGCTGTATGAAGCAGGTACTTGGGGGCCATTAGCTGCTGAAGATCTGATCAATGATGATGGTCGAAAGTGGCATCGATCGTAAATAGTTGGGAGTGAGGAGTTGGGAGTTAGGAGTGACGGAAAAATAATTCTCCCGGCTTCCCGCTCCCTGCCCCAACTCTCATCTGCCAACTCCCATCTGCCAACTCCCATCTGCCAACTTCCAACTCCCAACTTATGAGTACTCAATCCCCACCAGTCGTCTCCCTCCGTGCGCCGAAGGATGTTTCTGTCGCTGATATCGAACAGGAATTAGGCAAAATCTGGCAAGACTATCAACCAGAGAGTCAAACCCAAGATGCGATCGTGGCTACTCAAGCTACGACCTTCACATTGATGGTGTACGAGCCAGAACCGACACAGCACATGCTAGCAGTGTTGGGTTTCTATAATGGGCCGATCGATGGTATTTTTGGCCCCGCTCAAGTTAAAGCAATTAGAGCCGCTCAAACTGCCTATCAACTTCCCAAGACTGGTAAGCTCGATCGCGAGACAATGAGCAAAATCGAGGCTGCTTACCACGCTCGGATTACTGCTACTCACGATACCCATGCGATCGCGATTGAAAAAGATGTGGACAATCGCGGCTATGTAGTCACAGATGCGATCGCCAATACCAATCCCCGGCGCATCGTCACCCTCTGTCCGGTCATCAGCAGCGAAGATGCTGGCGTCACCGCTCAGGTGTCCGTCTATTGCCCGATGAAGAAACAATCCTCGCAATCCCTCGTGGGTAGTGAATACGTGACCTTGAGAGCCACGCCAGACGCCTTAGAGCGCAACGGTGAGAGCATCGCGAATCTTGCTGTGTCCGACTATCCCCAATTCTTGTGGTGGAAAGATACCCCCACACCGATCAAACCGCTATTTTTACAGCTAGCACAGAAAGCACATGCAGCGATCTTTGATTCGGCTGAGTTCGTGCAGAGTGAGGCTGAATTATTGCAACTGCATGAAATACTCGATCGGGGGATTCCCGTCATCGATCTCAACTGGCGGAGGATTGCTGGCTGGCAAGAACTCACCGCTGAAGCCTTCGATCCGCCAGCCAGACGGAAGGATATTACTGAGATCGATCGGGTAGACATTAACTACGAAGCGGGTAATCCCGCCCAGGCACTCATGTTTCTCGGATGGCTCTCCAGTCGCCTCCAATGGCAACCCGCCAGCTACAAGCATACTGGCGGCGACTATGACTTGCGCGAGGTAGATTTTGTCGCCCCCGACGGACGCAAGATTCATACCGAACTCGCCGCGATGCCTACTGCGAATGTCGGTGATATTCCAGGCGATTTGATGGGTGTCCGCCTCAACTCCACCAATCCTAAAGCCAACTGCATCACCGTCCTCTGCTCGGAAGTCGCTGGCTGTATGCAGATGGAAATGCGCGGCGGTACTCAAACCGCCCGAGTCGAGGAAGTAACTTCTCTCGCCGAGCGCAGTGCCGAAGATTTACTCGCTGAGTATCTCCAACGCTGGAGTCGGGATCTACTCTATGAGCAAACGATGACTGTAGTGGCTCAGATTTTGAGTAAAGTAGGGTAAGTTATTGGGTAGGTTGGGTAGCGGATGCGCGCACGCCTTTGTTCCCCGACGGTTTAGCGACCCAAATCACGCGGAGGTTCCCTCCGCATGTGTTTGGGTCAAGACAGCGGCTCGCAGCCGGGAGGTTCCCTCCCGGATTATGCGAGACAAGACAGCGCACCAAGCAGAGCGATAGCGAAACCCAACTATCTCACAAACACCCTAGAAATGTTGGGTTTCATTCTTCAACCCAACCTACACCATATGAATCAGGAATCTGAGTTTCCGTTTGAAAGAGCAAGACGAGTTAAACCAGTAGAAAATCAAGAATTTGGAGCTGTGCTGGTAAAGCAATTTAGGATCGATCTCAAAAAGCGCAATCGTCCAGTTAAGGAAGAAAACAAGATTTCTCCTCTCGATCGACACAAGTATTATGGCTTACAATAACTTTTCCTTGCAAGATGTAATAGATCGATTTGAAATTAACTTACTTGAGTCAACTTTCTGTGATTCTTTACCACCAGCCACCCCACAAACCGAATTTTTAACTATTTTTGGGCAATCTTTACCATTAGCACAAAGAGCTAGATCCGAGAAAGCTAAGTCAGAATTATTAGTCAGCCCAATTTTAGTTGAAGTACGGCGACTGGTTGGCGATCAAATTCAGTTATTTTCTGGAGAAGAGTTTAATGTAGATCGAGATCGAGGCTTGAATGGTTTCTGTGATTTTCTGTTTAGCAGATCGACAACCTCTTATGTAATTCAAGCGCCGATTCTCATGTTAGTAGAAGCAAAAAAAGGGGAGTTAGATGTTGGGCTAGGGCAATGTATCGCAGAGATGTTTGCCGCTCAGATTTTCAACCAAGCTAAAGATAAAGTTATTCCAGTTATTTATGGCTGTGTTACCAGTGGTAAGTTATGGCAATTTCTTAAATTAGAGGGTAAAGATGTAACAATCGATATTAACGAATATCAAGTTACCCCTGTCGAGCGGATTCTGGGCATTCTCAAATGGATGGTGAGTAGCGATCGAAACTAGTAAATAGTTGAGATAGAATCGTAGGTTGGGTGGAGCGACAGCGAAACCCAACTATCTCACAGACACCTTAGAAATGTTGGGTTTCATTCTTCAGCCTAACCTACATTAGCTAAATAATACAAAATATCGTCCGACTTATAAATTAATCCTTTTAATTCGGCTTCTGTAAATATAGCTTTCAATATCGCCTCATCTCTGAATTCTGTAAAGTCCTGTGTTCCTTTATTGACAAATTCGTGTAAACGGAAGAGATCGAATCCATCAATCTGACCTTCACTTCCAAAGTCCCAATCTACTCGACCAGATTGTAGATTAACACAGCAACCATATCCATGTAAAAAGTAAAATATTTTGCCTTCAGGATCTAAATATCCTAATTGAGATATTCCTGATGCCTGCCATTCCAATGGATGTTTGGGCTGTTCCAATCCTTTGTATCGCTCGAATAAATCGATAGCTTCTTTTACTTTAGATTGATATTCATAGATTGACATTATAAATCTCTCTAGCATTTAACATTAAAAATATTAGATAGTGGGTTGGTTAGAGGGAGGTAACAAGATAAGATTGTATTGTGGGTATCGACCACCGTCTAAATTTTAAGCCTTTTTCATATTAATAATTTTCCTATGTTAGATATCCGCGCTCAGATTGCTACCGAACTCGACTTAAGCCCTAGTATCGTGCAAAATGTCCTAGACTTATTTGCCGAGGGAGCCACGATTCCGTTCATTGCTAGGTATCGGAAAGAGCGCACGG
Source organism: Chamaesiphon sp. OTE_8_metabat_110 (assembly GCF_031382685.1). NCBI lineage: Bacteria > Bacillati > Cyanobacteriota > Cyanophyceae > Gomontiellales > Chamaesiphonaceae > Chamaesiphon > Chamaesiphon sp. OTE_8_metabat_110. The sequence goes on from NZ_JANMZA010000516.1 coordinate 18,589, forward strand.
ATGAGATGAATGAGATAGTGTTGCGGGAACTGGAAGAAAGATTTAATTATCTGACAGAACTGGCGGCGCGAAAAGAGAGTATTCTGAGTTCGATCGAGTCTCAAAACAAGTTAACTCCAGAATTGCGTGCCAAGATCGAGAACAGTTTATTAAAAACCGAGATAGAAGATTTATATTTACCCTACAAGCCCAAGCGACGTACTCGGGCGACAATTGCTAGAGAAAAAGGCTTAGAGCCGCTGGCTGAATTAATTCGCTCTTTAAATAATGTTAGTGCCCAGTCTGTAGAATTAGAACCCGAAGCTGCTAAATATATCGACGAGGAGAAAGGCGTCAAGACAGCAGCCGAAGCTCTTGCTGGTGCTTCAGACATTATCGCTGAATCGATCGCCGACAAAGCCAATTTACGTGCCTATGTGCGGGAATATATTCAGTCGGAAGGGCAGTTTGTTTCCAAGATTAAGGATGATGTGACTGAAGGCTCGACGAAGTTTGAGATGTACCGGAAGTACTCTGCACCTGTTAGTAAAATTGCGCCGCATAATTTACTTGCTCTCTTTCGCGGTGAAACTGAAAAGGTGTTGAGTCTGGACTTGGAATTTAGTGAAGATGATATTTGTGAGTATTTAGCAGCTCAAGAGATTAAAACCAAAGTCCCGGCAATTCGAGAGTTTTATCAGGCGATGCTCAAAGATGCTTTCAATCGGTTGATGAAAACATCGCTGGTAAATGAAGTTCGAGCTGAGTGTAAATTGCAAGCAGATATCGGCTCTATTTCTAATTTTGAAACCAATCTGCGCGAGTTATTATTATCGGCTCCAGCGGGGATGAAACCGACACTGGCGATCGATCCTGGCTTCCGCAGTGGTTGTAAAGTTGCCGTATTATCGGAGACGGGAAAATATTTGGCTTATGAAGCAGTATTTCCCCATCAAGCAGCAAATCAACGTCAACAAGCGGCTAATACAGTTAGACAGTTTATCAAAAAATATCATATCGAATTAATCGCGATCGGGAATGGTACGGCTGGACGCGAAACCGACCAATTTGTCATCGAGCTTTTGGCAGATCTCGAACCAAAACCGATTAAAGTAATGGTGAATGAATCGGGAGCATCGATTTATTCGGCTAGTGAAGTGGCGATATCGGAATTTCCCGATTTGGATATTACCGTGCGCGGTGCAATTAGTATCGGTCGCCGTTTACAAGATCCTTTGGCAGAGCTAGTAAAAATCGATCCCAAGTCGATCGGTGTCGGTCAATATCAACACGATGTAGACCAAAAGTTACTTAGAAAAAAACTCGACGATACCGTCGAAAGTTGTGTG